>CAZISK010000015.1:0-22610 GCA_964541355.1 uncultured Candidatus Obscuribacterales bacterium | reverse complement strand
AGGAGAAAATCGAGTGCCACCATAGGCGATGAGCATTCATATCACAAACTTTTCGTGAATCCGATTATCGAAAACAGCGCTGACGCGGTGTTTCGATCCCGGCTTTTAGAAGCCAGCACGCTCCCAGTGAGTGCTATATTCGAATGAACTCCGCTTCGATAATTTTAACTCACCGATAAGAGATTCGATCGATAAGGGTTCTCATCGATGAGGGAGACTAGATTGATGAGGAACAAGGCGCGTATTGCCGTGTTAGGGCTCAGCCCCTCATCGCCTAGATTTCGAGATGCCGAATCCAGGAGGCACGTTAGTCCAATCGACCTGGGCAATATCATCAATGCCGAGGGTCAATCGCTGCCACACCACTTGCAGTGGCACGGATTTTTGCTGCTGCTATTTACATGCGATCAGAACTTTATTGCAGCCCTTTTCTTTTGCCATCATCAGGGCTTCACAGGCAGCTTCCAACAGCTCCTGGGGCTTGTTTCCATGCAGCGGATAATTGGCGACGGCAAGCGTGCACGTGACGTGGATGAGCTCACCTGTCTTCGGATCTTTGATTTCCAGCATCGACACTCTGCGCCTGACGCGCTCTGCCACAACGGCAGCGCCTTCACCGTCAGTCTCATGCAGCACAGCAACCAGCTCTTCGCCACCCCACCTGGCGGGCATGTCGATCTCGCGAACGGAGCTTCGCAATATCTTACCTACCTCGACCAAAACGGAGTCGCCGACCTCGTGCCCATGCTTAAGATTGATATCTCGGAGGTGATCAATATCGATAATCATCAGTGAGAGCGAGTACCCCAATCTCAACGCTCTTTTCAGCGAATGGGTGAGATGCTCCTTGAAGACGTGCCGATTCGGCAATGCTGTCAGAACATCAGTCCCCATCAGCTCTTGCAAGCGAGCCTCGCAGTTGGCGAGTTGATGACGCAATCTATCTATCTCGCGCTCTTTTTCTTTGACTGCTCTTTCGAGCTGTACGTTATGACCTTGCAGCTTTCGCAGTTGACTCTCAGCCTGCCGATGGCGAGACTGTCCGTGGATCGACTGCCACATTTGTGTCAAATGGGCCTTCATGGTTTCCCCCTTTGCCGCTCTGCTCTCAGACGGACGTGTACGCAATTCGCCTTAGATAGAAACAGTCTCTCAAATGAGAGGCCGGCAATCCTTCTCTTGATCATCCAATCAGCATGGTTCAGTTTTACCGCCGCATCTTTCATCAATTGATCATTTGATTATCAATCGACGGTGTTATATTAACCCGATTTAGTAATTAATACCAGTATTAATTGGGAATAACCGTAAACTTAGTTTATGGCTGCACGGCTAAGTTCTTTCCCTGTACGTCGGCTAAGGAAGATTAGGAAGTACTTACGTTTTGGTGAGCCTACAGTAAAAGAGACTTTTCCAGCTCCAGAGTTACCAGGGGTGACTTTGTCGAATTTAAATCCAGGCAGAGGGCTGAATCTCTGCTCGTTATCGTTAACGACAAGCAGATCGAAGAAGTGAAACGTCTGCTTTGTGTTGTTGTTCACTTCTAGACTGACTTCCAAGATTCGCGCCGACTTGTCATCCCACCATGGCTTTGCAAATTTGAAGTCTTTGACTCTCAAATCCAAACCCTCTAGATGTTGAGGAACCTGTGCAGAGGGCAGTAAGGTTTTATCGAAGCCAGGCAGCATTATAGGCTCATCCGTCACGAGTTTGAGTTCGTCGCCGGAGAAGATCGAGGAAACTTTTCCTTTGCGTTTTAACGCTCCGATCAATCCGATGGTGCCACCAATGCCGGCACCAACCGCGACAGAGTATCCGTGGGTCGCAATTGCCGTAGGAATGCCAGTCAACTGAATAGAGAGCAAAGCTCCAGCCCCTGCGCCGATGGTTACATAACCCATATCCGTTCCAACCACTTTCAATACAGATTTCAGCTTTTTGTCACGGGTTGAAAACTTTGCATTGAAGTCAACCTGATAATCACCATCAGGACTGACCAATTTGTCGAACTGAACTTCTACGAAACCATTGCGTCCACCGCGCTTTTGGCTCTGAGCGTCGGTGACCAGACCGCGCATGAACCATCCTCCTGGTATCACGACGCGATCGCCATCCATGATGTCTTTTCCGATGCGCACGAGGACCTCGTCGCCTTTCTGACTTATCTCGGAGTTGATGACCATACCATCTGGCACGACCAGATCGACCTTCGTCCCCGAAGGTATCTGTTGCGTTGATCCGGATAGAAGGGGTGAACGATTCTTGAATGTCGAAACCTGACCACGCAATAACGGAGTGTCTTTTTGCAAGGTCGGGACAACAAAACTGCCCTGTTTGGAGCTTTCGTCGGACGCGCCCAACCCGTGCTCCTGCGCCAGCGCACAGGGGGCGAGCAGCGACATTATGCATAAAACTGTAGCGAGCGTTTTCTTCAGCACTTTATCCAAACCGACGAGTTGGGTAATACATCATGCTTAACTCTTCAGACGCCAACTTTACGACTATAGTTTCTTTGTTAGGATTTCTTTTAGCTGTTCCAGAAAACCCTTCTTCTTTCCCGATTTTCCCGAATCATCTTTGACAAGCGCTTTGATCCGAACTTCGAGGGTGCGCGCTTCGGGATCGCGCGAATCAATACGCAAGCTCGTCTGCACCTCGGTCATGGCGAGCGTATTCCAGCCCCGGGCAAAATAAATCTCAGCCAGTTTGTTGTGGTAACGCGGCTCTTTCGGGCAGAGGCGTATCGCTTCTTTCATCGCCGTCTCAGCCTCTTGAAAACGCCTGCGTTTCAAAAGCTCTTCGGCACGCACTAAGTGCTTGTTAGCCCACTTCACGTTAATCGTTTCATCCGGGCTCACGCCATCAAAGTTTTGTCCAGAAGCCCGGGGAGACTTCATCGATTGAGTCTCTTCCATGCTAGGATTGTCGACGCGGGTCGCTTCCAGCTCCCTTTCTAACTCCTCTTGTTCTTTCTTTTTCTTGAGGATGCGCACGGCATTGTATTCAGCGCGGCGTTCGTCATCCGACACGATATCGTGAGCGCGAGTCACACGGGCAAACTCGCGTTGGGCCCTGGCCCTCTGGTCAGGGTCGTTGGGGTATCGATCGGGATGCAGCTGCTTGGCGAGCTTCAGGTAAGCTTTTTTGACCTCCTGCGCCGTTGCAGTCTCTTCGACACCTAATATGGCGTAATAGTCTTCCTCAAATTCCTGCATAGCGCTGCGTTAAATGTGATACCTGACTGGAATCGCCTTCTTCGACCTACCGGTTTACTCAGCTCAATAATTTCAAGGTCGCCGATACCAGTAAGTCATACACTTATTGTACGGATTAGGTCGAGCAAAAACCGACCTGTGAGCGCAGTATTTACCAATGCACTCAAATATATATCAGCGTAACGGGTAATAAAAGACAAAATCGTAGTTCGCATCAACTTATAAAGAAATTGTAGACTTATACGCCACCAGTACAGAGGTTGACATAATCTCAAAATAGGATGCCACCTGTTCGCAGCAGGACAATGGTTGGAGCCTCAACTCAAATGGAGTTTCCATGAACTTAGATCGTTTCACTAACAAGGCACAGGAAGCAGTAACCGAGACACGCAGCGTTTTAAGCCGCTTTGGTCACAGCCAGGTCGGCCCGGAGCACTTATTGCTGTCGATGATTGATCAAGAGGATGGTCTTACAAGCAAAATTCTGGAAAAACTGGAGGCCAATCCGAAGGCGATTGTCGAGGATTTGGACACTTATCTGGCATCGCAACCAAAAGGATCTGCCGTCAACACGACAAAGGACGAACTGAGAGTTTCGTCCAAATTGATGCAAGTGCTCGAATTTGCCGCTCGCGAAGCGGAACGAATGAAAGACCAGTACATTAGCCTCGAGCACTTGCTGATCGCCCTCTGTGACCCGGGTAAAGGGCAGTCCGGAACAATTTTGAAACAGCACGGCGTTACTCGTGACCGTGTCGTCGAAAGCCTGGTCGAAATTCGTGGAACTCAACAGGTGACGAGCCAAGATCCGGAGGCGACCTATCAAGCGTTGATGCGTTATGGGCGAGACCTGACCGAGATGGCATCCAGAGGAAAGCTCGATCCGGTTATCGGCAGAGACGATGAGATCCGGCGCGTAATGCAGGTGTTATCGAGACGAACAAAGAATAACCCCTGCCTGGTTGGCGAGCCTGGAGTCGGGAAAACCGCTATTGTTGAAGGTCTCGCCATACGAATCACGAAAGGCGACGTGCCGGAAGGTCTTAAAAAGAAAAAACTGATTACACTGGACATGGGCTCACTGATCGCGGGCGCCAAGTATCGGGGTGAGTTCGAAGAGCGCTTGAAAGCAGTCCTTAAAGAGGTGCTCGAATCGCAAGGGCAGGTCATTCTCTTCATCGATGAAATCCACACCGTCGTCGGTGCCGGGTCGACCGGAGAGGGCGGAATGGACGCGGGCAACCTCCTCAAGCCGCCGCTAGCCCGTGGAGAATTGCATTGCATCGGTGCCACCACCATCGATGAGTATCGAAAACATGTAGAGAAAGATCCAGCTCTGGAACGACGCTTCCAGACGGTGCACGTAGACGAGCCGGATGTCGAAGAGACCATCTCGATTCTTCGTGGTCTTAAAGAACGTTATGAAGTGCACCACGGAGTGCGAATCAAAGATTCCGCGCTAGTGGCATCGGCAGTGCTCGCCGATCGCTACATCACCGATCGCTTTCTACCGGATAAAGCGATCGATCTGGTCGACGAATCCGCGGCCCGAATGCGTATCGAGATCGACTCGATGCCGAGCGAGCTGGACGAACTAGAACGTCGCAAAATTCAGCTCGAGATCGAACGCGAAGCTCTCAAGAAGGAGACGGATCCGGCCTCGAGAGATCGATTGGAAAAGCTCGAAAAAGATTTATCCGAGCTCAAGGAGCGGTCCGACGGATTGAGAGCGCAATGGCTATCCGAAAAAGAAAGCGTCAACAAGATTCAGAAGATCAAGTCGGACATCGAGGACACCAAGGTCTTGATTGAACAGGCCGAAAGAGCCACCGATCTTCAAAAAGCGGCGGAGCTCAAGTTTGGAACATTGATCGAACTCGAGAAAGAGTTGAAAGAACAGCTATCCAAATGTGATGGCAAGAGCGGCGCACGTTTGCTCAAAGAAGAGATTGACGAAGAGGATATCGCCGAAATAGTCGGAAAGTGGACCGGCATACCTGTGACCAAGCTGTTGGAGGGTGAAGTACAAAAACTGCTTCGTCTGGAAGAGCACCTTCACCAGAGAGTGATCGGCCAGGACGAGGCGATCGAAGTGGTGTCGAATGCAGTGCGCCGTGCAAGAGCGGGTTTGAAAGATCCGAAGCGACCGATCGGTTCGTTCCTTTTCCTCGGACCAACCGGCGTTGGGAAGACCGAACTTGCAAAGGCGTTGGCTGAGTTTCTGTTCGACGACGATTCAGCAATCGTCCGTATCGACATGTCCGAGTACCAAGAGAAGCATACCGTCGCTCGATTGGTAGGCGCCCCTCCAGGATATATCGGTTTCGACGAAGGTGGGCAGTTGACTGAGGCCGTAAGGCGAAAAGCCTATTCTTGCGTTCTCTTCGACGAAGTCGAAAAAGCGCATCCCGATGTTTTCAACGTCTTGCTTCAAGTTCTGGACGAGGGACATTTGACCGACTCGAAAGGTCGCAAAGTCGACTTCAAGAATACGGTCATAGTCATGACCTCCAACATAGGAAGTCAGCACATTCTCGACTATCAACTCAATTCAGCCATTGATGGGGACGAAGGGTACGAAAAAATGAAAGAGCAAGTGCTTACAGCTCTGCGTCAGCACTTCAGACCGGAATTCCTCAACAGAATTGATGAAACCGTCGTGTTCCACGCACTGACAAGCGCCCAGCTCAAGCAGATCGTCGATATCATGATGATGTATCTTAACCGCAGATTGAAAGATCGCAAGATTCTTCTCAACCTCTCCGAAAATGCCAAAGATTGGTTGGCGCAATCCGGTTATGACCCTGTATATGGTGCCCGTCCGCTCAAGCGATTGATCCAGAGGGACATCGAAAATCCGCTGTCGCTTCTTCTTCTCAAGGGTGATTTCATCGATGGTGACATCATTGTTGTCGATGCTAAAGATGACAAGCTGGAATTCAAGAAAGAAGGCGTGCTAGTCTCAGTATAAAGACTCGGTCGAGGGCTGAATGACTGCTTAATCGAAGGATCAATGCGACCGAGTAAACCAATTCGATGAGGTTTCAAGTTCCAGCAGCCAACTATTGCTACTGCTTGCGTTGAGCACTGACTCCCATTTTTCCGTTCAATCGGGACATAACGGAACGATAGACCTCATAAGAAATCCTAAACTTCGTCTCTTTAGTTACCACGGCATGATCGTAAGCCACTTTCGCTTGCTTGAAATACTCCTGGGCCGCCACCGGATTCTTCTCGTCGACATAACAATCGCCGATCCCTTCAAGAACTTCTGCCAGCGATGGATGATGCTCCCCCAATTGATTGCGTCTTAACAACAACGTTTCCTCATACTCCTTTCGAGCCTCAGCCGTGCGCCTCTGCATACGGTGGCATGCCGCCAGGAGCTGCAAATCGGTAGCATACTGCGGATTGGGGCTGCCACTACCGTTCGCTTCCAGGGTGGTAAGAGTTTTTGCGATTGTCTCCGCATTTTTGTAGTCTTTCTTGCCGAAGTAGTAGGTGTACGTCTCTCTAATCGGTCTGAGCACCTCTTCGGACGTGGTCGTAGGTAGAGCGTCGAGCACGGATTGATAAACTCGCGCCTCATCCTGATCGTCTTCTCTTCCGGAGTATGCGTGAGCAAGACTGACCACTCCGGAAAGATACTTTGGATCATTGCGAGCGGCATCCGGAGCCTCTTTGTAAGATTGCTGGAAAAGGTTCTCAGCCTCGCGATAATCTTCGGCGCGCAGAGCCACATCAGCCGCCTGGCAGTACTTGCCGAAGCGTTGCTCGACGCTGTCGTTAGCGCGGATGGCAACTACTCCGATTCCGGAGAGCAGCTCGTCTGCGCTCATTATTCCAGCATCGGCTCCCACGATGTCGCGATTGCTGACAATCACGTCGACGTAGGCGCCGGGTTCGCTGTCATGAAAAAAGCGGGTAACGATGCTGTCGAGTGAGCCCGGCTCGACGTGCAGCACGGTGCGCGCGATGAGCAATGCATCAATTTTCTGGGTCTTCTCGTCGATGTTCGGGTAATGATAGATCTCAACGCGTAGATTACCGCTGGAACGCACGAGCTTGGGCGTGGCTCCTTTCGGCAAGATTCTTTGCGACATGAGCTTGGAGGTCAGCATGGCTTCCGACATAGCAGCCCGACAGGGCATCTGAGCCGAAAGCATGGCAGTTAAAAGGACAACATAAGTTCGAATTCGATTGTTCATCGTTTTTTGAAGTCATCTTCCGGTTCAGGGCCGTCGGCAGTGACTGGAACCACAATTCAAGTCACCTGATTCGACAAGTTGGCAGGTCTGAGCCTTTGGTCCCGGTCCAGCGGCGAGTCTAATAGACTTTGCCCCCAAAGTACGAGCATCAAACCTGAACGAAGACGTGATGAATGTGCTCGTTTGAGTCAAATTTCATCGATATCGTGAGAAAATAGCGGATTCAAAGGCGGTTAATCGAAGGCGTTACATGGATACAGCTTCAGTCCTGATTCTCTTAGCAACAATCTTGGGCTCGACCCTTATGTCATTGGTCGGATTGTCTATAGTTAGAAAACGGGTCGAGCTCTCGGTATTGCATTCTTATCACGAAGTAGCCGGCTATCTACTTTCAGTTATCGGTACATTGTATGCAGTTCTTCTCGGCTTCATCGTGGTCGATGCCCTGTCAAAGTTCGATAGAGCACGCGTACTCGTGGAGCAGGAAGCCAACGGAATCGCCAATGTCTTTTTTCTAGCAGACAACTTTCCACCTGAAGAAAGGCACAAAATACACGTCAGTTGTCTTCGTTATCTAGATGCCGTCATCGTCGAAGAATGGACGACGATGAGGGAGGGAAAACCGAGTCTCAGAGCCCTAGACGAGATTCGAAACCTCTGGTCTGTAGTGTCGAAATTCGAGCCCAAGACGCAGAACAATCAGTCATTGTGGGAAGCGATGCTCTCCGGTATGCAGGACATTGCCACCAACCGCCGATTGAGAATAATCATGGCGGCTTACGGTCTATCGCCGGTGATGGCTACAGTACTCATTCTAGGAGCCACGATCACAATTCTATTTACCTATTTCTTCGGTTTGAAAGAATTCAAAGTGCAAGCGATTATGACCGCCCTTGTCAGCCTGACGTTGTCGCTCAACATCTGCTTGGTTCTGCTTTATGGATATCCGTTCCGGTACGGTGTGTCGGTTGAGCCGACAGCATTCTTGTTCGATCAGACATTGATTACTAACGAGCTCAAGAGGCGGGGCGAGCCGCCCAATTGAAACAAATAAACAGCTATTCAGCGCACCAAACTCGGCCTGGTCCCGATATCTAAGAAGCGAATGACGGCGTTGAGATCGATTGCATCATCTCTTATCTGGCCGTTGCCGAGCTTTTGAACCCGCCACCGTGTTAAGAGATTATCGCGCAGGCAAGAGCTGCCTCGCGACGCACGCTTACGGGCTTTAACTCCAACTCCGCTCATAAGGAGCTTCAACGCCTGGGACGAGTGATGCGTCAAATTCAGCAGTTGGGTATCGAGCGTGTGCCACCCCTGGCGGCAAGCATCTACATGTGATTTCGAATTAAGGAGATTATCTAGTCCGAATATAGCAAGTACGCTAATATGTGCCCTTTCGCAGGCGAGGTCGATATGCTCGTGACCGCTTTGAAGCCTAGATCCCCGATTGAAGATAAAGTCGTCGTCGAAGACACCATCGGCGATGTCATTGATTCTGCCGATTGTCAACAGACTGATGTCTTGCCGGACGTCTCCACTCTGGCTAAAGGACCGTCGCAATGGCACGCGCTGCTTGCCACCTGGCTAGGCGGCGTATTCGACGGCATGGACTCCTCGATATTTGCAATCGTTCTGTATCCTGCCCTTTCCGAGTTGTTGGGTACCACATCCTATGCGGATGTCGGCGTCCACGGCTCTTATATCATCGCTCTTTTTATGGTCGGCTGGGCAATTGGTGCGATGCTTTTCGGAATCGCCGCCGATCACTTCGGACGTGCCAGGACTCTGACTTTCACGATCATCTTGTATGCGCTCTGCACAGGTCTCTGCGCGACGGCTCACACGTGGTGGGAGCTCGGCATCTACCGATTTCTTGTCGGCGCAGGCATTGGCGGCGAGATGGGAATTGGTGCGGTCCTACTTTCTGAATGTTGGCCGGGTAAGTCGCGTGTGCACGCGGTCAGCGCCATGGCAACATCATTAGGGTTCGGCTATTTCCTGACGGCAGGTTTGAACCTCTGGCTCGGAGGCTTTGGTTGGCGCTGGCTCTTTGTAGCGGGAATCGCTCCAGCCTTTCTGACAGTGTACATCCGTGCGAAATTGAAAGAGCCACAGCAGTTCACGACAGCTAAGGCAGAAAGAGAGCGACTGAAGCAAGCAGGCGAATCAGGAGGGCATCTTTCTCTCGGTAATACGCTGAAAGAGCTTTTTAACTCTCGGTACAAAAACAAGACACTATCAGTAGTGGCAGTCGCGAGCTGCGCAATCATTACGTGGTGGGCGGTAATCGCGTGGATTCCGGCCTGGATCAATCAACTTACCGGTGAGCTCGCAGTGGGCGAGCGCAGCCATGCCATGTTCCTCAAAGATATCGGCATGATCCTTTCCGGAATATTCGGAGGCTGGTTAATCAAGAGACTCGGGTACAAGAGCTGCATGGCGATTTCATTCTTCTGCGCTTTCCTTTGTTCTATCGGAATGTTCCTGACCGTAAAATCCTTCGATTTACCGCTCCTTTTCTGGGTATTGGGATTGGGATTTTTCGCTCACCTGCCATTCGTTGTGCTCTGGATCTACATTCCCGAGCTGTTCGAAGCGAGAATCAGAAGTACAGCGTTTGGATTCTCCTACAACATTGGACGTTTTGCGGCAGCCTTCGCGGCTCTTGGCAGTGGGGCATTGATCAATCTCTTTAGCGGTTCTTACGCTATGGCTGCGTCTACAGTCGCCACTATCTATCTGTTCGGAGTGGTAGCAAGTCTATTCATGCCGGCAACGTCCGGAGAAGTGAGCTAGTAACAGTTCGTCGAACGATCTAATACCGCCTTTTCCATCGCCGCTTTTATCTCTGAGTCGGAAATATTATGTTCGCGCATTTTCGGCAAGAACTCGTCGAGCATGCGGTCATGCCATTCCTTCTTGTCGCCGGATTGCTTGTTCTTCACTATGTAAGCAATTAAAGTGATCCAGTACTCGCGTTCCGGTTTGCCAATTCGCGACTTTATCGATTCGAAGCCGTCTTCGGTGTACCCCGCCTTCTCCAGCTCCAGAATAAATTCGTCAGGAGTCGGTTGAGAAGGATCGAGAAGCCGCGGCCAACCGCCGTACTTCTGGGCGATCTTGTTGAGAGCTTCATCAAATATACTCAAGCTGAAGAAAGGCTTGCGCATACAACCTCGACAAAAGCTAATACCTAATGGTAACCGTTCGCGACCGCAGGGGAAACGTTGTTTTAGCTTTGTTGCGCATACCAAATGCCCCTCGTCCTTCAGGTAGGGGAGTAAGGTGCGACAGCGTAAAGCAGTCAGTCTGGAGTTTGTTGTGATTGGATGTACTGCTTAATGATAAAAATGGGAGCGCCTCCACAGGATGCTGCGAAGTAACTCAAAGACCATAAGACTGCGGCTTAAGCCCAGGAATCTCTCGTCCTTCAGGGCGGAGAGGACGTCAATTGTTTTTGGAGTACTGTAACAGGGCTTGCTCAAAAACTTCGCGAAGGCTTAGCCCATGCCGCTCCGCATAAGTTGCACAGTCTGCGTACTCGGGCTGCACATTGACCACATTCCCTTCAAGATCACGACCAACTTTCACTCGGATCGACCAGGAGTCGGCAAGCTTTACTTCAGCAAACTCGCGTTCGGCAATCAGCCGCTCGACAAAATAGCTTCGCACACCCAGGGTCGAAGTCTCTTTTAGAATCAAGACTTCCAGCTTGCGCCTGTCTTCTGGTTTTGCCAGAACGCTGATCAAATGCCCGCTTCGCCCCTTTTTCATGCTGGCCGGAATGACCGTAATATCAAGAGCGCCTTGCGAAAGCGCCTGCTCAAGAGCATAGGCGATGACGTTGGGAGGACAATCGTCGAGATTTGCTTCAATAACGCAGACAACTTCCGCGCGAAACTGGGCAGGCAACTCGCTTGGTTCGATCGAAGACTGACGGATCTCCTGAGCCCGACCGAGAAGAACCCGGACCACGTTGGGATGCGTTGACGGATCGAATGTCCCGGCACCATACCCGACCGATTCTATCTTGTCGAAGGCGGGTGGACCTCCCCAGCTCGACGCGATCGAAGTAAGAATGGCTGCGCCGGTGGGAGTCAGGCACTCATAGCGAAAATCCAGTGATGTAGTTGGAGCGCCGCTCTCCTCGATTAGGTAGACCACAGCTGGACCGGGAACCGGGTACAGACCATGCTGGCTGTATAACGTACCTCGACCGAGAGTGACCGGAGAAACAACCGACTTTTCGATACCCATCATTTCATAGGCGATGGCAAATCCGATTACGTCTACAATAGCATCGACGGCGCCGACCTCATGAAAGTGCACGTCTTCCGGCTTTACTCCGTGCGCGCGAGACTCAGCTCTGGCGAGTCTATCGAAGATAGACAGAGCAAGAGTTCTTGCTGACTCACTAATTTTCGATGATTGGACTATTCGTATGGTTTCCGCAATCGTTCTGCCATGAGGATTATCACCGTGTTCATGTTCATGCTCGCGCCCGTGTTTTTCACGCTTATGTTCATGCGCATGGTCGTGTCCGTGTCCATGTTTTTCATGCTTATGTTCGTGCTCATGATGGGAGTCGCATCCATGTTTGCTCTGTGACTGCTCGTGCTCGGCAGGTCCAGGCTCGACATGGGATGAATTGCCTTGTATGCACTTAACCGTAACTTTCTTCGATAAAATCCCACAGCGCATCACATCCTCGACGGAAACTTCGAAGGTCCCTTCCGGTAAAGCGATTTTAGATAGCTCAGCCAACCACTTATCAACGTCCAGACCGCTTCCTAGCAGCGACGCGCATAACATATCTCCTGCGGCACCGAACTGGGCGTCAAAGTATGCAACCTTCATGTATGTTCCTCGGTTTACCGGGACGGGATCTCTATGTCACCAAGGTCGGTATCAGTAATCACCTTCGCCTCTAAATCTGCGTGCTTGGCGAGAGTTTTATAGCGGTTGTTCAAAAGTACGAACCTCTTATCTCCGGGGGTCAATGTCATACTGAAATATCCGCCTCGACCTGTTTCGACAGCACCGCCTCCATAAATTCTGGCATTCAAATCCTTTTCGTGATTGGCGCTGTACGCTTTAATGATAATGCCTTTCAGTCCTTTCCCTTCAGAGATGACGCGACCGGTAACCGGATGTCCCTTCTTCAAGGTTACAATAACGCTACGGCCTTCATCCCCAGGAAGTCCGTCGACGAGCGCCGAGGCCAACCCTGATTTCTTCGGTGCCGCGACTTCGAGAAAACATCGGTCGCAGGGCTCATGAGTAAAAGAGAATTTTCCGTTGGCATCGGTTCTGCTAACCATAGAGACAGAACCATCTTTGGTCCAGAGCTCGACCTTGACCGACTGCATAAGTTTGTTTTTGTGATCCCGGACCTGTCCGCTGATTACCTTATCCAACGCATGCGCGCTCTGAACATGGCAAAATAGACACATTACGATCAAGCAAATAGTTCGCAAAGACATCTGACAATTCTTCGAAAGTTTAGGAGAATAAAGCTGTACGGATGCATTAGAGTAGCAGCCTCAGTCAATGCCAATCAAGATTGGATCCCTAACAGTTAAAGGGCGTGTATACGTTCCGCCTATGGCGGGAGTGACCGATCTTGTCTTTCGCAGCATTGTTCGAAAGGTCGACCGTGGCTGCCTGCTTGCAACAGAGATGGTCTCGAGCAAGGGCCTGATGTACAAGCCTGAGACCAGAATTATGGACCTGGCTGCGGATGAGCATCCAATCGGGATTCAGATATTCGGTCACGAGCCAGAAATAATGGCGAAAGCCGCCGTCATGGCAGAACAGCGTGGCGCCGATTTTGTCGACATCAATATGGGTTGTCCCGTACCGAAAATCACCAACGGAAAAGACGGCTGTGCCTTGATGCGCGAGCCCGATCTTGCAAGAGAGATTATCGTAGCGATTAAGGAAGCGGTCTCAATCCCGGTCACTGTCAAGTTTCGCCTCGGTTGGGATGATGGTTCCAAAAACTGTATAGAGTTCGGAGAGATGATCGAAGGGGCTGGAGCCTCCGCTGTGACCGTTCACGGACGAACGCGCGCCCAGCGTTATGCCGGTACCGCCGACTGGACAATGATTAAAGAGGTGAAGAAGGCGCTTTCAATCCCAGTCTTCGGCAACGGCGACGTGTTTGAACCGGAAGATGCACTAAGGCTCCTTGAGGCAACAGGCTGCGATGGCGTGGCTGTAGCGCGGGGCACGCTCGGCAATCCCTGGCTTATCCCGCGAATAACAAAGTATTTGGACGAAGGAAAGCTTGACGACCCGCCGGATTCGACCGAACGATTGATTCTGGCAGTTCAACACTGTCTCGGATTGATTCGCTACAAGGGCGTACGTGTAGGGACAAGCGAGTCGCGGCGCCATCTCATCAACTATACCAAGGGCATACATAAGAGCGCGCCGTATCGCAATCGCTTGACCATGGTCTCAAGCGCTAGAGACCTGGTCGATGTTCTGCGCGAGCTGGTGGAGCAGGAAGCCGGCAGCGATGGGACCAGGCGTTTCGACGATGCTATTGGATCCTACGATCTAGAAGCCGTTCAAGAGCCACAGCCCATCGAATTTGACACAGGTCACGTCAAAACAGCAATTGCGGTTTAGCCCAGAGGATTAGCAGCAGATCTCGGTCTTGATGCTTCGTGAACAGGCTCGATGCCATAGAGGCGCTGGCGTTGTTCCAGCGAGCTGCACGTTGCGCGCGCTTTCCCTTCGACGAAGAGAGTCAATAAAACGGCGAATGGGCCTGCTCGATGCCATAGGGAGCGGTCAGCTGCGCGTTCGGCATGTTGTCCACTTCAACGATGAAAACGTGCGCGAGGCTTCACAGCATCAACTTGATGCTTCGCAAAATGCTCGATGCAGCAGGCGCTATGCGCTTAGGATTAGTGATGATAAAGAATGATAATTTCGATGAGCGCGAACATCCACGCAAACGGGACGGCAATTGAGAACGCGGTCTCAAGCCCCCAGTCGATATTGGCACCGTCACGCCAATCACAGAACCAGAGCACGCCGTTGACTATGGGGGTCATACACCAGCCCATAATGCCCGAAAGTAGGGCGAACATCAGAACACAGGACCATATGTCCATGTTGGTACTAGAGTCCTCGCCGCTCGTCAACACCGAATTGCGTTGAACGTAGTGTAAGTCTAAACCCAGTTCAGAGCATCTGACAACGGGGAATTATCCCACTGAGAGCGATCTTAACTGCAATTTATTAATCTAATAGATGTGATAGCCGGAAGTAGAGATCAAGATCGTTCCGTCGCCTTCGGCTGCAACCATCTGCAAAGCTTGGATTACGGCATTGGTAGTCTTGTGTTGCTCTCGGGTCTCATTCTTGATCTGTTTTGCTCTCTGGGCAACCTTCAGGACGAGCTCATAGCGGTTCGTCGTTTCGTCCAGGAGTTGATCGAGGATATTGGTTGTGCTCATGGTTGGGCCTCACCCGTTTGCTTACATATGCGCAGTCTTTCAGCATACACGATAGCCCGCAGATTTCGTATAGCTTCGTCCAGATTGTCATTAATTACTTCATAATTGAAGAGGTGACGCTGCTGTATCTCTAGTTGCGCCTTCTTCAGGCGCTCGCTGATTTTTTCCTCGGTCTCGGTAGCCCTGGATCGAAGCCGCTCGGCAAGAGCATCGAAGGAAGGAGGCGAGATGAAGATCAGTACCGCCTCCTTGCATTTATCGCGGATCTGCATGGCGCCCTGTACTTCGATCTCGAGGATGACATCAATACCGCGTTCGAGATGCTCACCAACCCAAAGTGATGGCGTACCGTAGTAATTGCCGGCAAATTCAGCATATTCGAGAAACTCACCACGATCGCGCATAGCGAAGAATTCGTCTTGAGAACGAAAGAAATAATCGATGGCCTCATTCTCAGAGGCACGACGCCGGCGCGTAGTAACCGATACAGACTTCGCAACACCCGGGACCTGCGCCAGAACATTGCCGACAATGGTGCCTTTGCCCACGCCAGACGGTCCGGTCACGACGAGAAGAGAGCCTGTTCGCAGAGGTCTGCACTTCTCAACAGGAGACACGACGGTAACCCCCGCTGCTTGCTCTCTGGATTTCTTGCTTTCCTTCATCGATCGTCTGGTGGTTGGACACTCAAGAAACGGTCAGGTATGACGGGCCGAACCGGGATCGCTCCTCCGACAAGATTCAACCCTTGGGCCGCCTATTATGCCTTGTTTAGCAGCAGCATGCAATGAGCTTGAAGGTGATTGGAGCGAACTCGGAATCCATGCGTTAAATGGATGGATTTATGGAATGAATCTGAAGGAGTCTTTTTCAACCAGACACAATTGCACATGGAGCCGCAGCCGACTTACTTGATTACTCCTTCATAACCCGGCGATTCATAACAAATCTAGTCAAATTTGCTAGATTGTCAGCTGAATGATTGAAACTTCAGGAAAATGCAACCGTTTGACGCGCTATCGATAAGAGCGGTACTACAAGAAGCAAAGCCGCTATTGCTCAACCGCAAGGTTGACAAAATCGTGCAGCTCGGTCGCGACGAAGTCTTATTGTCCATGCGCTCGAAAGGCGGCACGGTGTGCTTGTTCCTGTCGGCACAGTCGGTGTATGGTCGCATGTGCCTCGTAGCCAGCCCTACTACCGGCGAATCCCAAGAAAAAGGCGCCGGTCTCGGTCAATCGGCCGAGCGTTATCAGTCCAAACACGGCGGCGGACCTCCACCAAATTTCTGCCTGACGTTGCGCAAGTACTTGATCGGTGCGACCCTGGTAGGAATTGAGCAGTTGCCGGGCGAACGCATCATCGACTTCATCTTTTCGGCTACTGACGAGGTCGGAACAACGTCGCTGAAGGTCTTGACTGCCGAAATAATGGGTCGCCATAGCAATCTCATATTCTGGGACAAAACTTCCGAGAAGATTCTCGCTTCGTCGCATGCGGTCACCAAAGATATGAGCCGCCAACGCGAAGTGCTGCCCAACCTCAAGTACGAGAGACCTCCAGGTCAAGACAGGCCGAGCATCTTCTCAGTGTCGGAAGCCGATTTAAGAGGCCGGCTCCAGTATCTGAAAGAATCCTGGAAATCCAACCCGGTGCCAACACCAGAGGTGGGAACAGAGTCAGCAACCGGGGTGGGTCAGGAAGAGCACAGCAAGAAGCAGGGGAGCAATGGCACCGAGGGTGGTGAGGACGCTCCTGCAAAGCCGGTAATGATCACTCTCGAACAATGGCTGCTATCCACGTTTACAGGATTGGGCAAACATCTCAGCGAGGAGGTTGTGTCAGCGACCGGACTCAGCAGCATGCTCGCCGATTCAATCAATGACGATCGACTGGAAGAAGGTGTTTGGCAAAGAGTCAAAGCGCTGCAGGAACACAGCCACTCCAGAGCGGCAAGCAAGAATGACTTGAGCCGCTACACGGTATTGGGATGGTACCCGGACTTCGAAAGCGATGAGTGGGCGAAGTTTCCATCGGTCAACGACATGGTGGAACATTACTTCAGATCGCTGGAGGCCCGCGAACATTTCATCCAGCTTCGCGAAAAAATCAAAGCAGAAATAGGCTCAGAGTCGACCAGACTCGAATCGCGCAAGCAGATGGCCGAAGATCATCTCAGCGCCGAAGCTGAGCTCGTCCGCCTGAAGAAATCGGGCGACCTCGTTCTTACCAGCCTGAGTCAGATAAGCCCCGGACAGACCGACTTGAAAGTGCACGACTGGACGAAAGACAACGGCGACGAAATTACAATCAAGTTAAACCCAAATCTTTCTTCGGTTCAAAACGCGCAGGTTTACTACAGGCAGTATGCCAAACTTCGCTCTAGACAGGGTGCGGCCCAGAGCACCGTTGATGAGGTCACAGCTAGACTGAGCTATTTAGGCGGGCTTAGAGCATCGTGCGATGCGGCGACCGATATCAACGAGCTCAGGAAGCTGAAAGAGACTCTGAGCGGAAGAAAACCGCAGACTGAAAGACCAAGAGCTGATTCAAGACCTCCTCATCAGCAACAGCGCCCCAAGGGCGGTGGCAACAAAAACAAAATGCTCTCGCTGACTTCTTCAGACGGATGGACTATCTTCGTGGGAAGGAACAGACTCGAGAACGATCACCTTTTAAATAAAGTCGCCAATCCCAACGACTTCTGGCTGCACGTTCTAGGTCAGGGCGGCGCGCACGTACTTATCCGGGTACCATCGAACAAGCAGGAACCACCTAAGACAACGATTTTCGAAGCGGCACATATCGCGGCTCGGCTTTCGAAAGCCGGCACCGGAACTAAAGTTCGCGTCGTCTATACGCAATGCAAGTACGTCAAAAAACTCGACTCCAACAAATCCGGACTGGTCAAGTATGAAAACGAGAAAACCATCGAAGTCGACACAGCCAAGCCGATGCCGAGCCTAATGAAGAAGCTCTTCAACTGAGAGTAACGACCCTCGCTGACGACGCCGCAAACGCTACCGCGACACATTGCAATGACGATGCTTGGGCTCACAAATAGTTATTGAAAGCTTAAGCGTTGCTGCTATCAAGTTGATTGATTTTCTGGCTCGAACGACTCGGATTCGAGAATTGTGCCGATCACATAGGTCCGTTTGTCCTGCGATTCGTGGTAGGTTCGAATCAATAGTTCAGCAAGCAAGCCCATGAGAATAAGCTGAACGCCGACCATAAAGAACATGGCCACCAAAACTGGAAGAGGCGTATCGATAAAGTGCGTGTCGTAAAAGAGACGCAGGATCACCATCCATGCAAACGCAACTGCCGATACCAAAAGCGATGTCATTCCCACGGAACCAAAGACGTAAAGCGGCTTTGTAAGGTAATTCGACATAAACGTAACGGTGATGAGATCAAGTATTACCTTGAAGGTTCTTGAAATTCCATATTTCGATTTGCCGAATCTCCGTGGATGATGAATTACCGGAATCTCCACAACGCGGGCACCCTGCCAGCTGGCATAGATCGGCACGAAACGGTGCATTTCACCGTAGAGACGAACATCTTGAATCACTTCTCGGCGATAAGCTTTGAGACAGCAACCGTAATCGCTTAGTTTTACACCGGTCATTTTGGAAATAAGACGATTAGCGATCCATGACGGAATCAAACGCAGAAACAACTCATCATGCCGCTTCTTTCGCCAGCCACTCACCACGTCATATCCTTCGTCCAGCTTCGCCAGTAACCTCGGTATGTCTTGGGGATCGTTCTGAAGATCCGCATCAATGTGAATAATTACCTTGCCACGCGCATAATCGTGACCGGCGGACATAGCCGGAGTCTTGCCGAAGTTGCGCGCAAATTTTATAACCCTTACATTGGTATCCTTCATCCAGAGCTGTTTGATGATTTCGTATGAGCCATCGTTAGATCCATCATCTATAAACACAAGCTCCCAGGTGCAACCGATTGCAACGAGTGACGCCACGAGTTGATCGTAGAGAGCCTGTATTGTATCGACTTCGTTATAAACCGGAATAATTATCGACAAATCCGGTGACAACAAAACCTGGTCGGGCGCGATTGCCTTCGCTTCGGCGACGGCTCCGTTAAGCTGGCTGGGTCGATGCGCAATGGTGGGAGTAAGTCTGGTACTTTGCATGCGGGAATTATAGCCATAAGCCTCTGGAACTTTACCTTGAAAACTTTTCATACCAGTGATCTATTGGGCGAAACGCAAGGTATTTCGATCCTTCACGCAGGTGAGTTAGGTAAGACTAATGAAGCGCAAGCCTACCTGGCACATACTTCTGTTGCAGAGCGCTTGGAGTCCTAGCCCGTGTGTGGAATAACCGGCTATTTCAATCTTAACGGAACCGCCCTTGATCCTCACGAACGCCACCTGCGGGCCATGTGTGGAAGCATTGCACACCGTGGTCCCGATGAAGAAGGCATGATGATCACCGGCCCCGCCGCGCTCGGAATGACCAGACTCTCGATCATCGACCTTTCCGGCGGACAGCAGCCAATCGGCAACGAAGACAATTCGATTTGGATTGTTTTCAACGGCGAAATCTACAATTTTCACGAACTGCGCAATGCCCTAATCAAGAAAGGACATACCTTTAAGACCAAGACGGACACCGAAACCATAGTGCATCTATATGAGGAGTACGGTGTCGATTGCGTACAACATTTAGAAGGCATGTTTGCTTTCGCATTGTGGGATTCAAATAAAGAGAGACTTTTCCTGGCTCGCGATCGGATGGGAGAAAAACCGCTGCATTGGTCGATCTTTGATGGACAGTTTATCTTCGGTTCTGAGATCAAAACCATTCTCACTCATCCCAAGTCCCGCCAAAGATTGAACCCGGTAGCGCTACAAGAATACCTGTCGCTTGAGTATGTGCCGGCGCCCAGCACAATGTTCGAGGCTATTCATAAGCTCCCGCCAGCGTCATACATGATCGTCGAAGGCGGTCAGGTCAAGATCAATCGCTATTGGTCACCGCAGTTCTCGTACAGCGAAATGAGTGAAGGTGAAGCCAGTGAGCGCTTGATCGAGCTGTTGGATCGCTCCGTCAAACTGCGTCTGATTTCAGACGTACCACTAGGTATTTTTCTATCCGGCGGCATTGATTCTTCCGCGGTCACAGCGCTGGCTGCACGTCATGTCCCAGGCCGCATCAAGACATTCTCGATCGGATTTCCCGATCAATCGTTTGACGAGACACAGTACGCCAATCTAGTCGCGAAGCATGTGGGTACTGAGCACCACGTAGCAGAGTTCACTCCTGGTCTGGCTCTTTCTATGATGCAGGAGCTCTGGAACGTCCTTGACGAACCGATAGCAGACGCATCGATATTGCCAACCTATTTCTTGTCGAAGATGACCAGGCAATCGGTCACAGTTGCCCTGTCAGGGGAAGGCGGCGACGAGCTTTTCGGTGGTTATCCTACCTACATAGCGCATCAACTTGCCTCTACCTGGAGACGTCTGCCCGCCGTCCTGAGACAAGGTGTCTTTGCCCCGCTGATCAACTCGATGCCGGTTTCCCTCAACAATTTAAGTCTGGATTATAAGATGAAGCGCTTTATCGCATCGGCCGAAGAAGCGCCTACAACTAGACACTTCAAGTGGATGGGATCGATTCCAGTAGCTCAGCACGGTGCTCTGATCAATCCGGCCGTTTTTGAAAACGAATCTGGTGCAAGAACCGGAGCATTTGCCAATCACGAGGAGCTGATTGACAAATTGGCTCAATCCCGGTGGTTGATGAATGGGATCAGCAGCACGAAAAACGTTGTTGACGTAGCGATGCGATTAGACGTCAGCTGCTTCTTAGCCGATCAATTGCTAGTCAAAGCCGACCGCGCCTCTATGGCAACATCGCTGGAAGCACGCATGCCATTCCTGGCGTTTCCTCTTGCGGAATTCGCACTGTCACTTCCGTCGCACTATAAAGTAAAGAATTTCACCACAAAGTATCTGCTTAAGAAAGCTGTTGCGCCCTACCTGCCGAAGTCGATTATAAATCGTCCGAAAAAAGGGTTTGGCATCCCAGTAGCAAAATGGCTGAAGGGCGACTTCAAGCCGCTCGTCGATCAACTGCTCGAGGAGCGCTATGTCACGCGCCAGGGGATTTTCCAATGGGCCTATATCAATCGCCTGCTGGACGACCACTATTCCGGACGCGCAGATCGACGCAAAGAGTTGTGGACATTGATCATGTTTCAGCAGTGGTGGCACAAGTTTTTCAATACATCAAGCCTGGCCGCTCAATCGACCAGAGTCCATGAAGACTTGCTCTCAGTGAGCGGTCTATCTAACAGCGTCGCCTTCTCAGCACGCTAGTATGCGAATGTCGCATAAACCCAGAGGACGTAATGACACAAACTACCGTACGACTGGAACGCAAGCAAAGTCAGAGTAAAGAGCTGTTTGACTCGTCCCAGCCTGGTCTGGTCAAGGAGCTGGCCGCCGTAGCCGTGGTGTTCGCTTCCGCATGCTGGATTTTCTACACCGGTCTGGGCAACTTCCCGCTCTTCAACCCGGACGAAGCCTTCTATGCCGAGCCGGCGCGCGAGATGTTGGAGACCGGCGACTACATCACGACGACGCTCAACTATGCGATTCGCTACACCAAACCACCGCTGCATATGTGGGCAACGGCCATCAGCTATCAGCTTTTCGGTCAAGACGAGTTTGCCGCTCGTTTCGTATCGGCGACATGCGGAGCATTACTCGTGGCATGCACATATTGGCTGATGAACAGGAACGTCGGAATGAGGGCCGGTTTGATTGGTTCTGCAGCCCTGATTAGCTCGCCACTATATGTGGTGAGTGGAAAACTGGCTATAGGTGAATTGACGCTTGCCCTTTTCACAGCGACTGGATTATTCTCCTTCTTCACCGCTTTTAGGGAAAGACGTCAATCGCTTGTCTGGCTCGGCTATATTTTATTTGGCATGGCCGTGATGACCAAGGGTCCTGTTGGAGTTGTGCTGCCCGCAATCGTTCTCTTCGGATATCACTTTCTAAGACGGAACCTGAAAGAGGCATTTATCTTTTACAAACCTCACTTTGGCGCCCTGGTGGTTGCAGCAATCAGTCTGCCATGGCTGATTCTCGAAACAATCGTCACTAAGGGTGATGCCCGCATGCAGCATCGCATGCGGCGTGGCAGCCTCCAGTGCCGTGGCCAGCTGCTGCACGAAGGCGTCGGAGGCCGCGTCGCCGGTGCGCACGATCAGCACCCCGGGGCTGGTGCAGAACTGGCCACAGCCCAGCGTGATCGAGCCGGCGAGCGTGGTGGCCAGCGCAGCGCCGTTGGCGGCCAGCGCCGACGGCAACGCCACCACCGGATTGACCGACCCGAGTTCGCCATAGAACGGAATCGGCCGGGCCCGCGCGTTGGCCTCCTTCCACAGCGCGACGCCACCCTTCACCGAGCCGGTGAAGGCCACCGCCGCGATCAGCGGATGGCGCACCAGCGAAACGCCGACCTCGACCGACGCCCCTTCGACGCAACCGAACACGCCGGCCGGCAGCTTCTGCTGCTGCACCACGCGCGAGGCCAGCGCCGCCACGGCGCGCGACAGCTTCGGCTGGCCCGGGTGCGCCTTCACCACCCCCGGGCAGCCGGCGGCCAGCGCCGCGGCGGTCTCGCCGCCGAGCACCGAGAACGCGAACGGGAAGTTGCTCG
>CAZISK010000014.1:0-22794 GCA_964541355.1 uncultured Candidatus Obscuribacterales bacterium | reverse complement strand
CGACTGGAATGCTACCGCTCTCACGGGCGGCCAGCAGATTCTGGTCGCTTTGTTCAAAGAAGACGCGCACATCAAGAGTTCCATTCTCTGCGACGTGTCGCCACCGATGGACTTCGGCAGCACGCGCGTGACGAAGCGCGTTTTGGCCGCCGAGCTCAGTGCATGTGCAGTGCGCTCGCTCGCTAACACGCACGAGCCGGTGTCTATCGTCACCTACTCGCATTCCGGCGTGGAGCGCCGGGTGCCGAGCAGCTCGGCATCGTCGATGATGTTGCCGACCATCGTGCATGTGCTCGACTCGCGCCATACGCCGCGCCCAGGCAAGACCGACGGACTTGGCAAGGCGCTGGCGCTGGTCTCGCGCAGCCCTTCGATCGTGTTCGTCATCAGCGACTTCCTCAGCACTACCGAGGCGGACTGGCAGTCGCTCAAGCGCATCGGCCGGCGGCACCGGCTCATCTGCTTCTACGTGCAAGACCAGCGCGAGCGAGAGCTTCCCCGGGTCCTCTTTCCGGTGCTCTACACCGTGCAGGATACATCCGGCGTCGCGCAAGACCTCTGGGTCACCCGCGGCCGAGCTCGCCGTCACAAGCAGAAGTTCGAGGCGCACGAGGCAAGAATCCTCAAGCGCCTCAAGGAATGTCGCGCTACGTCCATCGTCGTCAGCACGCAGGAGGGCGACAAAGCGTCCGCTCGCGTGCTTTCCCTTCTCCAATCACCCGTTCAGTAAGGAGGACCTATCATGTCGCTGAAATGGTGCACCTTCACGGGTGCTTTGATGTTGGGTTTCGTCTACCTGACCTTCCATCACAAGGAGGTCGCCAAGGACCCGCCGGGCGTTACGAAGCGCTGGTGGGACGGCACGATACAGTCGAAGGAGACGCGCCGTAACGACGGCTCTCTCGAGAACCGCACCGAATACGGTGACGACGGCAAGACCGTCGTCTCGTTCAAGGAGTGGAGCTGGGAGGGCGTTCTCTTCCACTCCAAGATTCGGCAGAAGGACGGCCGAGTCGAAGAGAAGCACTTTGCCGAAGACGGCAAGTCGCTCCGCCTTTACACTCTGTGGAACGGCGACGAAAAGACCTTCGTCATCCGTCGCGAGTACAGTTTCAACGGGAAGATGCTCTCCGAGCTGATCATGACCGAAGACGGACTCCAGATGGCAGAGTCGCGCCGGTTCAACGATGACGGCACGCTGTTCCTGGAGCAGAAGGTGCTCGACAATGCCGATCAGGAGACAAAGATGTTCTCCCGCGACGGCAAACTCACCAGTCGCAACCTGTTCAAGGGCAGTGGCGACAGGTGGGAAGAGCGCTACCACAAGAACGGCAAGATTGCCGAGCGCACCAAGATGATCCGGCTGGATGGCAGCTCAGAGACGGAAGGTTTCTCCGAAGAGGGCAAGCTGATCTGGACAAGAGTCATCGAGATGCCCGGGAAGAAGCGCATGATCCTCACCGTCTACGACGGCGACAAGGTCAAGATGCGCAAGTTCACCGACCTGCGTACATACTCTCTTCAGACCGTGGAAGAGTATTCGCTCGAGAACGGCAAAGTCCAGCGCCGGATCTGGTTGGCGGGTGATAACCAGCCCACCAAAGTGGAAAAGTTCCGCAAGGACGGAACGCTCGAGAAGGTGCTCTTCCTCGACAGCGTTGTTGAGACCACTGCGCCCTTCATCATCACCAAGACGGTGGAATACGACGAGACCGGCACCAAGATTACCTCCGAGAAGGAGGGGGGCGAGGCCGAAAAGATCGACCCTGCAATCTTGAGAGACGGTTTCGGATACGTCATCGAAGGAGTTGACCAATGACTTTTGCTCAACCGCTCTGGTTCGGGCTGCTCTTGCTGCTCCCCGCGCTCTTCTTCCTGAAGAAGCGGGGGTACCTGGGCTACTCTGACCATCGCCTGCTCAAGGTTCGCTCCTCGCCGTTCTTGTGGCTCGTGGCCAAGCTGCCGATCACCCTGGCCTGCGTCGGGCTGGTGGCGCTGGTGGCGGCACTCGCTCGACCGCAGATCCCTGGCGACCCCGTTCATCAGCGGATTCCCGGCCGGGATATCATCCTGTCCGTGGACATCTCCTACTCGATGACCTTCCCCTGGAAGGGTACGCTTGCTCCCTCGGAAACCCCGTCGGATCTTGCTTTCAAGACCGACTTCAACGAGCGTCGCCGCGAACACAAGGGTTTGAAGTTCGTGGTGCCGAAGGAGGGATTGCAACGAATCCATCCGACGCAGGTTGCGCTCTTGAACTTCATCGAGAATCGTTGGCGCAACAAGACTGGTGATCGAATCGGTCTGATCTACTTCGACACCCACCCTCGCTATGGTTGGCCCATCACCGATGACCTCAAGATGCTGTACCGCAAGGCTCAGTTCATCCAGAACAACATCGGCACCGGCACCAATTTCGGCAGGAGCCCACCCGGTCCGTTCGACCTCGCCGCCGAGCACTTCAAAGAGTCCGGCCAGGCTAAGTCGCGCGTGCTCATCCTCGTCACCGATGGTGAGGACGACATCGATCCGGATACCGAGCGCCGGCTCATCCGGATCCTCGAAGAAAACAAGATTCGCCTTTACCTCGTCGGTATCGGCGAAACGCTGGCACAGAAGGAGGTCGGGATCGTCAAGCTCGCCAACAAGTTTGGCGGGCACATCTTCCGCGTGGAAGATACCGAGTCTCTCAACAGGTGCTTTGCGACAATCGACCAACTCGAGAAGTCCGAGGTGACAATCTCCCAGCTGGAGACGCGCGATGACGTGTTCTTCTACTTCGCCTGGGCAGCGCTTGCAGCGCTGGGATTGTTCCTCATCTCAGAAATCTTCATTCTGACGAGGTGACACATGCGAACCACAGCCAAATTCCTGGGGAGACTGATTGTCTCCCTGGCGATCGCTTGTGCATTCGGTTACGGCTTCTACGGGCTGTTCACGTACGCCATACCGATGTCCAAGCACAACCTGACTCAGGCCCGTACCAGCTACGTGGCCGACGAGACCGAGATCCTGCTCAACGGAGCCGCCGCCGCCTATGACGAAGGACGGCTCGCTGAGTCCACCAAGGTCCTGGAGATGGCGCTGGAGAAACTCATCAACCGCAAAGGTGAGTACAGCGCCGCCCAGAAGGCCAAGCTCGAGCGGGTCTTCTTTCTGCTCGGCAAGTCCTACCACCGCCTGGAGATGTTCGACAAGGCGATCCAGAACTACGAGGACACCTTGCGCATGAACCCCAACCACCTTCCCGCCAAGTACAACCTGGAGATGATCCAGATGGACGGCGGCGGCGGCGGCGATGGTGGCAAGAAACCCCAACCCGGCAAGATCCAGCCGAAGATTTAAGGAGACACCATGTATTACCTGAATCCGGAGCTGGTCAAGTTCATCCCAGTGGCGGCGCTTGTCGTGCCGCTTCTGGTGTGGCTCAACTACCGGCGAAAGAAAGCTCTCCAGGAGGTGTTCGGCGACCGAACCCTCCTGTCCAAGACCTCGAAGCCACTCTCGCGAACGCGATACTTCCTTCGAGGCGTTCTGACGACTGCCGCGGCGTGCTTGATCCTGGCGGCCCTGTGCCGCCCCATCCTCAACAGGGGTGAGAAGACCATCGCCGAAGGCACCCTAGATGTCATCGCCGTCATCGACGTTAGCCGCAGCATGGCGGCTATGGACTACGACGGCAAAGTGCCGCAAAGTGCGGTGGCCAAGCGCTTGATCGAGGTGCCGCGCAAGCGCAACATGCTCGTCTTGCCCGGGCGCGAGCCTGAAGACGACGAGCCCACTACAGCCCCAGCCCCCAAAGATCTAAAGCAGGGCGTGGAGGACACAGGCACCAGGCTCGAGATGGTGCGCCACATCCTGCAAGACTACATGGTGAAGACGCTCGACGGCAATCACCTTGGTCTGGTCAGTTACGCGGGGGAATCCTTTCCCCAGGCGTTCTTGACGAAGGATACTCGCGCGCTGCAGTGGATCATCGATCGAAGTCTGACGATAAGCAGCGCTCCCGGCGAAGGCAGCGCCATGGGTAAAGCGCTTCTGCTGTCGCTCGCCATGTTCGACGCGGATTCGCCTGCTGAGCACGAGAGACTGCTCATCCTCTTCTCGGACGGCGGCAACGATGACAAGCCCGAGGTGCTGGTCGAGTTCGCTCGCCAGGCCAAGTCTCGAGGCATCAAGGTGATCGTGGTGGCGATGGGCAACGTCATGCCCTCCAAAATCCCGGTCAGCAAGCTCGCTCCCGACGATGATGTGGCCATCGCGCTCAAGGCCAACGGCAAACGTTGGTTGGAAACCGAAGGTCAGATCGAGAAGAGCGGGATGAATGCGGCGCTTCTGCAGAACCTGGCCAATCAGTCGGGCGGTCAGTTCATCCATCTGCAGAATATGTCCGACCTCAACCTGCTCGATCACGTCGGCAAGAAAGCGACTGCAAAATCCGTAGGCAGCATCGAGTTGTTCCCATGGCTTATCGGCCTGGCGCTCGTCAGTCTCGTGCTGTCAATTACCGTCACGCACCAGTGGCGAAGGAGGAACGGGTCATGAAGCGAATTGTACTGATCACAGTGGCGACGCTTCTGCTCGGAGGCCTCGCTTACCTGGGCTGGTGGCTGATGAGGCCGAGCTGGCCGCAGTTCCCTGCACCTAAGGGCAACGAGCCGCAGGCGATCGTCAAGGTTGAGCGCGACTACGCGCATCACCTCGGTGACCTGATTCATGTCGACGTCTTCGTTCGACAGCAACCGGGCACCGCAATCGACCTGAAGTCACTGTCCGTAGGCGGCGACTTCGAACTGTCCGCGAAGCAAGAGCTCACCGAGAAGAAGCTGGATGACGGTTCCGTCCTCTATCGCTTCCACCTCAAGGTGCAGAGCTTCAAGGTGCAGAAGAAGCAGGTGATGACCGGGTCGTTGGGATGGAGGGATGGAGACGTGCGCAAAGAGCTCACGCTCGAGCCGCTTGCGCTCTACACCTCCAACACCTACGACGGCCGCAAAGCGCTGATGGAGGGAGACGACCCGCGCGTAACCTTCTGGAGCTACGGAATGCGGCACGTCGTGCCGCTCGCGCTGTCCAGCATCGTCTTCCTGGCACTGACGGTGGTGGCGTTCCGGCGTCTGCTGGCAGCGCTGCTCAACCGGCCGAAGGTGGTCGATAAGGACCGCGAACGCGTCGTCGAACTTTTGAGCGTGCTCAAGTCCGGCAACATGACGAAGCAGCAGCATCTCGAGCTGGATGCGTTGGTTCGCCACCACTTCAAGGTGGGTCCCATCCCCTGCAGCGAACTGGACGGCAAGTTGCTCAACATCACGCTCGTCAACTTCCTCAGGGAGAATGAGCCCGGAATCTACGCTGCCGAGCCGCTCGATCCCGCTGGGCAGGAAACTGTCCACGCGCTTGGGCAGAAGCTCATTTCGAAGAAGAGCTGGTGATAATCGGCGATGCGCTTACAGCCGTAAGCGCACCGCCATCGCAATTCGAGAGACCGCAGCCTTCGGCGGTAGATCGAATTGCGATGCAAGATGACCGGCCGAGTCTCGCGCGGGCGAGCCGGTCGGTCATCTTTTGCTTTCACGCAGGCTACGAGATGAAGTAGTATGCAGGCGCATTCGAAAATAGTGCAAAGAAAAAAACGAATGCGGGCTCAACCTCAACCAGAACACCGCGATACACCTAGTTCACTAAACCGCGATTGGTGCCGCCCGCAATACCAAAGCGGAAGTGAGCACGATCACTGACGAAACACCGCTAGCCCCTCATGGAAATCTGGACAACCCACAAACTTGTCCTGAGTGCGCTTAATAATGGTTTTGCCAGTCTTGTCTATGTAGACTCGAGCATACTGCATTTCGACCAATGCAAGACCCTCTGAATAGTTGCGAGTTGCTCCTGCAGCTTTTGGTGGGAGGACAACGACCTTGCCAACTGGATTGATAAATCTATACTCAAAAGTGCGATCAGCTACTGTTTTCAGTACCCGACCTAGTCCCTCATGAAAGTCTTCGGCTGACCTATACTGCATCGGTATGACAAGCTTTCCTGACTTGTTCACGTATCCCCATAGCCACCTTTGTCGCTCTACAGGAAGCGAGCGAGTTGATTCATCGATTTTGTAAACAGCCGCAAGCCCTTCGGAAAAGTTGGATCCATCGTCAAATACGGGAGCGATGACAAACCTCCCGGTTCGATCTATAAATCCAACTCTAAAGTCTTCGGGTCAGCCATACGACAAAGACCTTCTCGAAAAAGCCAACTATTGTTTGAAATATCCGCTTCTAAAACTCTTGCAAACTTAATCGGTACGACGACATTGCCTTTCTTGTCGATCACTCCGCATTTAGGGGGTGTTGGCTGTAACGGAAGCCTGCTGCTGTTTGCCACCACCGCAAGACCTTCAGAAAATCCCCATACTTGAGAGAACTTCGGCTGAATTGCAATATGACCGGAGACATCCAGATAACCAAATTTCCAGTCCTTGATATTCTCAAAACCCTTTACACCGGGCTTGATACTAATCATCTTTCCGAACATCAGCATTCCATCTGAGTAGTTCGTATCCAGACTCATCTCGCTCTGAAGCGACAATAGAAAGCTCCCCGACTGTGTGATTATGCCGCACTTCTTCACGGTACCATTGCCGGTGCGGACCACTGCCAGACGTTCAGGAGAGAATTGATGTGCCACATCGAACTGAGGCTCTATAATTACCTTTCCGGAATGATCGATGTAGCCCCATTTCTTGTTGATTTTTACAGCCGCCAGACCTTGGGCAAATGGTTCGGCCATCTCGAACTTAGGCTCGACAACTACGGTGCCGCTCTTGTTGATGTAGCCATAATGCCCACTAAGTGACCATGCGTTCGAAGGCGTCAAGACAATGAGCGAAATCACTATGAATAGAAAACTACATTTTCGCATGATAGTTCCTCAAGCTGCCGAGCCAATGCAAGGAACTGTCGCGATTCAAGCGCAACGCACGGTTGAGACGAAGGATCCAGTTGCATGTCCATCATTCACCATATTGAAAAGCGATAGTACCAGAGCAGGTGCCCTGAATCAACTCTAGAATGGAACGAAGGTCCCGAAGATTCTGAACAACCGGACTATTGCTGGTGTCAGGCGCTATCGATTCTTTCTGATGTAATCATACTGTCGACATCGAAGATGTATAAGAGCGCCGACACGCCGCCCTCGAGTGAGATCAGGCGAGTCCGCCAAGATGTTCACCACTGCCGAGCGACTTGTTCTTACTCAGGCCTGGATTGTCTTTCTCAATCATGCGTGGCGCACTTTAATCATAAATTGTTCGTTGCAGCCACTACGAATTCTTTGTTTGAGATCGGCGATGACCTACAATGTGAATGGTGGAATCACAACTGCCGGAGGAAGATGAAATGGTCATTTCAGCGCGCAAACCTTCCCCTCGTGGGTCCAACAATGTACTTTTCAATGGTGATGCAAGGACGCAGAAAGAATTTCACTGCGCATATGAAGCAATGCCAGCAGGTTATCGAGCTGAGTTGATCGGCGGAATTGTTTTTGAACCTTCCCCTCTGGGTTTTGAGCATGGCGAAGTTGACGCGAGACTCGCGTGTTTGCTGGGACAGTATGCTGCCAAGACGCTCGGCATAAATTGCGCTCTTAATGCGACCGTGATTTTGAGCGACGAAGATGAAGTTCAACCCGATGTATTGATTAGGATAGAACCGAGGCTCGGAGGACAATCTGGCGACCAGAAAGGTAAGACTAAGAACACATATTATGTGAAGGGTGCACCAGAATTGGTGGCAGAGGTTGCACATAGCAGCTATGCAATTGATCTTCACTTGAAAAAGGTCCGATACATACTGGCGGGCGTTGGAGAATACCTGGTTGTATGTTTAGAGCCAGCTCAAATTCATTGGTTCGATTGCAACGGAAAGGGAATGAAACCCGACAAGAATGGGATATACAAGTCAAAGATTCTTCCCGGTCTTTGGATAGATGGACAAGCCCTGCTTGACCTGAACTATGAAGCGTCGATGGCAACCTTGAATGCAGGAATGCAAACAAGAGAGTACGCAAAGTTTGTCTCACACTTATCCGAAAAAGCTGGCAGCTAACAACGCCTGCATCGTGCGCTCAAACGGTTCGGTCGACTAAGATTTTCCCAGTATTAAAAGCCGGGAGATACTTGCTTTAAAGTGAATTTCTGGCTATTTGGCCCACTGATGTTTTGACCCTTAGAATCTTGACTGCCACATTTTTCCTCAGATGTTCATCGAAGCAAAGAAATACAGACCCAACACCGCCCATCCCGAGCTGTTCGATCGGCTTATATCGAACGAGCTAATTACATGCGCACTTTACAATCCTGGCACGCGTGAAGTACCCTTCACATCTGCAGTTTGCGTGAGGCAAACCAGCTTCAGGCGACTGATCGTCTCTTTGAAACATCAGTGGGCTTATAATGAACCAGTCTCCACGATTTCCAGGATAGTGATCCAGCATGAATGCATATATCCTCGGTCTGTTGTATGTTTTGTCGGCTACTCTGCTGGCAGTTGGCGGAATGCTTGTCGTGCGCAGGCGAGTAGGAGTCGAAACTCTTTCCTCATACCACGAGGTAGCCGGTTACCTTCTGTCGGTAGTTGGCACGTTATATGCGGTATTGCTTGGCTTTGTAGTAGTTGATGCATTGGAGCATACTCAAGAATTGAGAGTGCTTGTCGATCAGGAAGCCAGCGATTTATGCAACATTTATTTGTGCTCCAACGGACTTCCCAATCGGAAGAAGGTGACAATTCGCTCACTATGCGATCAATATGCCGACGCGGTTATCAACGAAGAATGGCAGGCTATGCAGCGCGGGAAATACAGTGTCAGCGCATTCAAGAGTGTTTGGTCTCTTTGGAAGGAAATTACGACATACACTCCAGAAACTGAGAGCGAAAAAGCACTGCATCAGCAGCTGCTTAGCGAAATTTGCAGCATGACACAGAACCGCCGCACCAGAATCGTCAGTGCTGGTCATGGAATGAATCCGCTTATGTGGACAGTTCTAATCATTGGAGCAATCTTTACAGTGATGTTCACTTACTTTTTTGGAGTGAAAAACCTCAGGGCGCAAATTCTAATGACGGTTCTTGTTTCCCTGACTCTGTCGTTGAACGTTCTTCTTGTGTTTATCTTTGGCAGTCCGTTTGCCGGGGAGTTAGCAATTCAGCCGGATTCATTCAAGTTGGATCGGATGATCTTCGATAATTTCGACATCGGTACTCCACCTCCCCCATGATCATAGCAGCCAACTAGCGCGATTGCGAGAGTTCGGTCAGTCAGGGTCAACTCCTGTTGATACTACTAATGGTGCGCATTGCAAACGAGGAACTTGCGATAAATCGCCCCTGAAAGAAGCTGCGAAAGCAACATGGCGAGCTTCTCAAGGCTTAGTTCGAGCTAAAGTCTTTTGTTAATTTCAATCACATCAATCAATAGATTGGTTGGAAACCTTATACACTGATTTGAGAAGTAGCAGTGACGAAACGGAGAATTTATGAGGGTATTGGCTGCTATTGATGGCTCTTCCTACTCGCACGGCGTGATTGAGGCAATCGCCGTACGAGTATGGGAACCGGGCACAGAGATCAAGCTGGTAACCGTGATGGAAAAACACGTCGATTATGCTCATTTGCATGGCGGGTATCATCGCATCGATGATAATCACTCAACTGATGATCCGTCCCAACCCCATAAACACCTAATTCAGTTTTCACTGTCGCTCAGGGAAAAGGTTGGCTTGCAAAATACCAGTGTTTCGATCGATCCAGTGGTAGTCGTTGGTCATGCTGCCGAGGAGATACTGACATTGGCGAAAAACTGGCGAGCGGATTTGACTGTTGTTGGAACGCGAGGATGCACTGGTTTGCAAAAGCTGCTTTTAGGAAGCGTCTCGACGGAAGTACTACGTCATTCAACTTCGCATGTGCAAATAGCCAGATCCAATCCGAAAAGGGCCTCAGGAAACGTTTATCGAATACTCGTGCCAGTCGACCACTCGCCCTTTTCTCAGGCGGCTGTCGAATGGCTCGTTCAGCATCGCTGGCAAAAAGCTGTTGAGATTCAAATTTTGACTGTAGTTCCAGAGATCCATCAACTCTCAGAACAATTCACCGAAGAAGAAAATCCGGAAAAGGCAGCCATCATCTTAAGTAAAATTCAATCGCTTAAGGCAAAGTCACTGGAACAGCTGAACGCATTGGCGGATGAAATCCAGATAAAAACGGACGCAATTTCCGTGTCTTGCTCAATCAAAGCTGGAGAACCACCTGCCGTCATAACCGGCACAGCCCGTGACTGGCAGGCAGATCTGATCTTGATGGGTTCGCACGGGCGCACCGGGCTTAATCGAATACTGCTCGGCAGCGTCTCAAGCGAGGTGGTACAGACTTCGCATTCTGCTGTCGAAGTAGTTAAATCGCAAGCGGTGCAATTGGAGACCTTCGCCATTTGAGCATTGTGGCAGCATCAGATTCCTAGACAAAAGAACCTTGAGTTGAATTTCTCGGTAGAGTCATCCTTCTGGTTAATACAAAATCAGCTCTTAGATGGATGACTGACGTTTAGCCTGACAAAGCGCTCAAATCCCGCCACTCCACACAACTCAGCTAAAGTTGACTGACATTCGTCAACAGCTAAACGAGCACTGCGAAAGACTGAAATCACGGATTACTTAGTAAATGCAATCCGCTTCTTTCAGTCAGACCGTCTTCGTGCGTCAATGCCGTGAGTCGATTGTAGTCGAGGAAACGACTCTTGGCTTCCTTGGGTTTTTCTTTAACAAGCCGAAACTATGTTTCAGTCGAACCTTCACCGCAATCTAGCGCATCGAGTACTCGGACAGAAAATCTCTGATGGCACCGGCTGCGATGACACCTTGCCCGGCGGCACGAGCCAATCTGGGATAGGGCGGAGCAACTATATCACCGCCAGCGAAAATGCCGACGACATCGGTTGCACCTCTAGCGTCGACTTTGATATGTCCGTCTCGAAGCTCGAGTTGCGACTCGAATAGCTCAGTATTTGGCGCATAACCAATCTTTATGACGAGGCAGTCGATATCCTGTTTCGAGCGAACATCGGTTTGAGTATCTTTGATCGTTATCGATTGAATTGACGAGCCGCTTCCCGAGACACCAACTACTTCGCTGTTTTCAAACACCTGAATTCTAGGATTTGCGAGTACATCTCGAATGACATCGGGGCGAGCCTTGAATCTGTCGGTTCGATTTATGAGCAGAACCTGAGGACAGCGCTCTGCCACCCAAAGTGCATCCATAAGGGCGTTATCACCACCACCCACGACTGCGACACGTTTTCCAACTAGTAAATGTTCGTTGCCTTCGCAATCGTAAATATAGCTCGACTCGAATTCCGTACAATTTGGCAGGGAGAGTCGCCTCACGCGATAGCCAGTAGCAAGAAAAATAGCTTTGGCAGTGAAATTAGTGGTTCCCGATACAACATGCTTCAACGAAAAGTCCACGCGATCGATCCTGGTCTTAGTTAGCACGTTGATGTGGAGGCGCTGGCAAAGCCCTTCTAGTTCGGCTTTCAATTCGGCGCCATTGTGAGCAAACCTAGCGAAATTTCTGACAGTGCAATGTATTTCAGACAACTGCCCTCCAATCTCATTCCTGTCATCAATGACAAGATAGTCGACCTTAGAATCGTGAAGCTCCAGTGCACAGCTTATTCCAGCGATGCCACCACCAATGATAATTACGTCGAACTCGGTCCGGGGAACGTTCATTTTTCTGCGAGCAATAATTTATGCAAGTTATAACCGCCCCTATTGTAGCCAACCAAAACAGCATTGCCATTAACAGCAGCGTGGGCGATGCCCATTTCGTTTTCGCTTTCCGACACAGGAGTCGGCACAGTAGCTCCCGTTGAAAGTTTCCATGCATGGTAGTTACCATTTCGGTCAAAACCGAGCAACAGATTTTCCCGAGGTAAGATTGCGAACGGCTCGCAGCCATTACCCCAAGCGAGCGTGAGGTCAATTTTTCTCGTCTGGATTATCTTTTTAGTGACAAGATCCATAACCACCCAATTGCAGCCGGTAAGCTTTTCCCAATCACCGGAAGTCTGGGCGTTAAAGCCGGATCGCGGTCCGGCAACAAGCAATCGGTCCTCAAAATACTCAAGCCACATAACATCGAAGTTGACTTCGAACTCGAACAAGCAATCACTTGGTTTCAGCGAATCCTCATCTTCTGCGAGGGCGAAGCAACCAACCCTCCGCCCCGCCGCAACAACAACTGACCGTTGTTTTTCAGATACAGCAAATCCGGTCAGAATGCCCCACTCTCCAAGATAGGCGGTCGTTCGAATAGCGTTACTGGGAATCAAAGACTCAACGGAAGTCCGTGATCGGGAGCTACGCTCAAGACCTTCGAGGTCTCGCTCGACAGACACTTGTAACTCTGAGTTGACTGCCACTGCCGCATTGCGACACAGCCACTTATCCAATCTCTCTGATACGATCAGACCGGGACATGCCGGTGTCGGCGAAAAATAACCGGAGGATGAGCTGCTAAGTAAGTACGGCCAGACGAGCCCGAAACGCTCTACGTCACCGGCCCAGCTCGTCACGATTTGCGGGTGAATTTGTATTGTCTCTGCCTGATGTCCGCGGTTACTGCCGTTCGCCGAAGATAAACCATAACTCCTTATGTCAAAAACACGCACGAGACCAAGGTGATTAATAAACCACAGATTGCTTTCAGAATCGAGGAACAATGCGTGAGCATCGAGGTCGAATTGGGATTTTTCATCGTGGTTCGGGAAAGCTGTTTCCTCGAATACGGCGACCTTATTCAATTTCTCGTCGAAGATGGATATGTCTCGACCGAGATTGTTGACCAAGTAATATTTGCCGGCGCAACTTACCCGACCAATGCCGGCCCGCTGCGAGTTCATAACCTTTGCAGATGGTTGACTGCTTAGAACAGTGCGCTCGATTGGTCTTAGTTCAGTCAAGTTGATTCCTCTAATTTTCCGAGGCTTCGCAGCGCAGTTCTAAAAACCGCTTCAGGAAGTATTGCATCCATGCATCTGTCTCCTTCCGGTTGAGCGCATTCCCACCCGCCAGGCGTCCAACCTGCAAACTCGGTTACCGTTTCATAACTGGTGTTCATCGACCTATCAATACAGATTGAATGACACGGCGGTGCTACCATATACAGTGCCTCAGGAAAGTCCCTGAAGTAAATAGGATTATGTCTATAGAGACAGACAGTGGGCGTAGACTGTTGTACAGCCAGATGCATGAGACCTGTATCCACTCCAATCACAAGTGAAGTGCTACTCACTACGTCGACCGCGTCCCCGAGTGTTTCGGTCGGTATCCACGTTAGTCCTGCATCAATAAGCGACTTCACAGCTTTCGACTGATCCGGCTTGCCGATCATTATGCATTGCCACCCCTCATCCACCAGAGCATCCCGCAACTGCAACCAGTTTGCCTCCGACCAGCATTTGTAGGTACCGTCACTACCAGGAACAAAAACTACTTTGCCCACAACATCCGCCCGTGAATTATAAACGAGGGGAGCCGGACGATCGAAAACTGCATCAATGCCATAGTCTTTGCAAATTACCTTCAAAATATCGTTGATGCGCAAGCCAGGATAAACTTTTTCAAATTCCGCGCTACCCCACCAAAACTCAGTCTGGATAGGATGAAGACGCAAATTTATATAAGTCACACTATCCGACTCTGCAAGAATCGACGTCATCTCTTTTTCCGGAACCACGCCGGTCAACCCTTCTATGCGGTCTGCCAATCCCTGTTGTTGTGCGCTTCTCACTACCAGATATGTTTCAGAAGATGACTTGATCAGAGCCTGTACTGCGGGCAAGGAGACTATCAAATCACCAAGTCCCCAGGATACCGGAGCAATGAATGAGGCCGAAGAGAAAGGCTTTGACATAATAGGACTCAATGATAACACAGAACCCGGTTTAGAGGTTTCGGTGGTGCTTTATTCCTGCAGCGCGATTAATGAAAGGTGAACGTTCCATTTTGAATTGTGGGTTCTATTCGTCCAACGCTTCAGTAAGGACCTCGAGATATATGAAAAACAGCTCGTGTTTTCAGACATTGGTAAATACTGCAGTGGTATCTGAACTAACACAAGCCTTACGCCGTATCGGCGTTCAGTCCCTATCATCAGTATCGCCTGTGGTGGCTATACTAGAACGATCGTATTCTAGTTTTTGATTCGATAGCAGGTGCGCCACAGGAAAAACCCTAGTGCCCAGTAAAGAGGTAGTCCAGTATTATAGACTAGCGATCATTCAGGACCATCAACAAAGCTAGATTTATCCTCCCCTGACAGGAGTAAACAATGAACATCAAAACTGGTCTGGCAATCGCTCTGTTCACGACATTACTGAACGCCAATTCTGTTTACGCCGAGACAGGGCGTTGGGATACTAATGCAACCATAATCAGTCTGTCATCTGACTGGAAGCGAGAAAAAATTGCTTTCTCTGAAGGTCAGCCAAAACAATACAGCCTTGGTGACCGCATCTGGTACACAATGAACAAGAACACTCTTCATTTTTTCAAGCTGATTAAACCAGGACAGGCAGCCACCATTGCGTACATGGACATAGTCGAAAAAGGACCGCACACGCTATCGGACAATGAATTGAAAGACTTGATTCCTATTTATGAACAAACCTCGGAACACACAGCGCAACCGCTAAGTGGAAAGGTGCAATCTCTTGGCGGTCGCAATGTAGTCGTAATCGATGGCTCATGGTCGTGGAGGCCTTGCAGCCAGGCATATCGAGGGCTGAAGCCAGGCGAGAAACTAAATACTAATTTAACGCAATTTGCATTTATACTTGCACCATTCAATCGTTATTAATCGAAGAGACAGGACTTGTGTGTCCTGTCTCTCGAGAATCGTAACCGTGGGCGAGACTAAGGACCGGTATTTACCGTCCCATCCGGACCGTCGGTGCCTGCGATTCCGTTGGAGCCTGGTGTTGATCCGGCGCCGCCCGTGCCACCAGCTCCACCAGCGCCGCCGTCAACACTCGGTGTAACACCAGGTGCGTTCGAGGTTATGATGGTACCGCCAGCGCCGCCGTTACCGCCGTTGGAAGCGTTACCACCGACTCCTTGCGTTACGCCAGTTCCACCGGCACCGCCATTTGCGCCATTGCCTCCCGCGCCTCCTTCAGAGGTGAGCTCCGTTGTCGCTGTGACTGTTCCCTTGGAGGACAAATCGATGACTCCGCCAGCTCCGCCGACTCCAGAAGCACCTGCATTACCGCCTGCGCCGCCGGTTGCTCCAATCGCTGGGCCGCCGACTCCGCCGACGCCGCCCACACCGCCTGCGGCGCCGCTGACGATTACTGTTCCTACAGTGACAGCACCCTTGGTGCTTTGAGTCGCCAGCACTCCACCATTGCCACCAGCTCCGGCAACGCCACCAAGTCCGCCTGCTCCACCATTTGCTGAGACAGAGAAGCCACCAGAGCCGCCGGTGCCGCCCGCGCCGCCCTGACCTCCAGTGAAGTCCGTCACGGCGAGATTAAGAGTGCCGGACTGGAAGACTGCACCGCGCGCGAAGCCGCTACCGGAATTGCTATTGATACCTCCTGCGCCTCCGGCTCCGCCAGCACCGCCTATGCCACCATTGGCGGTATTGCCAAATCCTCCGAAGCCTCCAGCACCACCGGTGCCGCCAGTACCGCCGAGACCCTGGAGAAGACCCGTTGTCATATTGGTGCCTTTTTTGTTCGACACGGACAAGATTCCAGCCGATCCGCCGCTGCCCGCAGCGGCGCCTACGCCTCCAGTACCGCCAGTAGCTCCATTACCACCAAAACCTCCATTGCCGCCATTACCGCCGTCGCCGCCGGACAGATTCAATAGCCCGGTTGCCGAGAAGTTACCCTTCTTGATCGACACATTGACCAATCCACCGTTGCTTGCAGCGCCACCAGCACTTCCACCGGTGCCGGTGACTCCTATGGCATTGGTTGCTCCACCATTACCGCCGGAACCACCTGCGCTTCCATTGCCCCCGGTAACTTGTAAGTCAAAGAGGTTGACATTGCCGGAACTGTTGATGTTGATGGTGCCGGCATCAGCTGACAGACCTGCAGAGCCTGCTGCTCCGCCGATACCACCGGCACCGCTGGTGAAACCACCATTGCCGCCTGCGCCCGCGCCTGCAGCGAAACCGGGAACAACTGTCAAGGATCCCGTGATGGTGACATCAGGCGTACCCTTTCCTTTTGTCGTTAGGAGCAAGTCGCCTCCGCCACCGACGTTACCAGCCGAACCGCCGGCACCGCCATTTGCTCCGCTTCCGCCTGTTCCGCTACCGAAAGCGATCCCTCCGAATCCTCCCCCTCCGCTGGAACCTCCATTCGCCGCGATGCTATCCGCGGTAATGGAAATGCCAGAGATATCGATCGTACCGCCCAGAAAGCCGTTGCCGCCATCTCCACCGTCACCGCCATCGCCACCATTTCCAGTATTGACACCAAGGGCTCCAAAGCCGCCGAAACCGCCGCCTCCTCCGCTTCCTCCAATAGAGGCCACCTGGTCCAATGTGACCGCGCCGCCAGTTATCAGGATCTGGCCAAGACCGGTGCCGTCGGCGCCGTCGCCACCGATGCCACCTGAGCCGCCGCTACCGCCCGTCGTGTTACCGCCGAAGCCGCCAAATCCGCCGCCACCAGCGCTACCGCCGAGATTAGTTATGCCTCCGGCAAAATTGATCGTCCCACTAACTAAGGTAATCGAGCTGCCCAGTCCACCAACCGAACCGGAATTACCGTCGCCGCCGTCTCCGCCGGCCCCTGTTCCGGCAGTCGCATCGCCGCCAGCACCGCCAAATCCGCCAGTGCCACCGCCTCCGGCCGAGCCGAAAACAAATGCCGCAACGCTTCCGCTAATTGAACCGGCTTTCTGCGATGTCTGGATAGTTATCTCGCCTGCATCGCCACCAACAGCGCTGTCACCACCATCGCCACCAACACCGCCGCTGCCCGTAGAGCTGTCGCCGCCGTCGCCACCGCCGCCGAAGCCTGAACCGCCACCACCAGCATTGAATATGAAGTTACTCAAATTGATGTCACCAGAGTCGGTAGTCAACAATAAGCTGCCGGCATCTGCTCCGGCTGTACCATTACCCCCGCGTCCGCCGGCACCGCCAATTCCCGAGGTAGACGAACCTCCGTCACCCCCGTCGCCTGCGAATAAGGTTCCTCCCCCAATTACCTGCGTCAACCCGGCAAGATTTATATCTCCATCGCCTTCGGTCTGTATAGTTAAACTGCCGCTAGAAGCGCTGGCTCCCGAATTCCCGCCGATTCCGCCAGCACCTCCGGCTCCAGTAGTGCCATCACCACCAGTGCCTCCGATGCCACCACCGCCGCCTGCTCCACCTGCGGTGAGAATCGAGCCTGTGTTCGTCGAACTGATCGTGCCACCACTTGATGTGACAGTAACGTCAGCCCCAAGTGCGCCTGCTCCGCCCACGCCTCCAGCTCCGCCGACTCCGCCACTACTGCCGGCACCGCCGGTGTTGCCGTCGCCGCCTCTACCGCCATTACCACCTGCCGAAACGAGCAAATTGTTGACGTTGATATCGCCGGTTGCATTCAGGTTGATGATGGCCGAAACCCCTCCTGCTCCTCCTGCTCCACCGGCGCCGCCGTTACCGGAGCCCACTGCGACTGCGCCTAATGCGCCATCGCCACCTTGGCCTCCGGATGCGTCTACATTGCCAGTTAGATTGATAGCTCCGGAGGTGGCTTGGACCGATATGCCACCACCAGCGCCGCCAGCTTGACCAGCCGCACCCGGAGTAACTCCATCGGCGCCGTCTGCTCCTGTCGCTATGAGATCGCCTGCCGCGTTGACTGCTGAACCTGAAACGGACAGTGAGCCTGCGTTAGACCCAGGGGCAAACCCGCCAACACTTGTCGTACTTGCACCGACGCCGAGATTGACAACGCCGCCCGACTGGATGTCGACCAAACCGCCGAAAGCGCTCAGCACGCCGGAACTAACTCCTCCGGTAGCAAGTTTGCCCACTTTGAATGAGCCATTCGCATTCCCGTCGACATCGAAGGTAACACTGAGTGTTGTAGCAGCGTTGAGCAATTCAACGCTCCCAGCTTCGCCGGTTGCTGTTCCTGTCACTATACTACCGGTCGTGATCGCTGTGCCCGTGTTCCCACTTGCTAAGATTCGAACGTTGCCGTTCGCCCCGCTACCTGCACCAGACGCGTTGATTGAGTTGATGTTGACCTGTCCGCCAGAACCCTGTTTGTTAGTTAGGGCAGCTACCGCGACGCTGCCGCCGCGCCCGGTTCCCTGACCAGAAGTGTCTATCGTAGAGTTGGACAACAGTACTGAACCACCTGTAGCTGAAACTTTTCCAGCCTCGACAGCGCCAGTGGTAATCTCATTGCCCGGTGTCGCATTTGGATTCGGTGTGGCGCCGCCCAACGCTTTGAGAGTCGACCCGGCAATGATCGATACTAATTGACCAGCGCCGGCTCCATCCCGAGCTTGAATAAGGCGCGCTACGCCACCATCGGTGACGTCGCCACTGGCGAGAATCGCAATTGCTTCGCCGAAAACCAAATCGCCGGTTATTGTAATATTTCCAGCATCGTTGAAGAAAGTCGGGTCACCGGTAATGACGCTCTGTCCGAGGTTCAAGTTGTCTGTGGAAACACCAAGGTGCGCAACACCCGCCGAAACTTTCACTTCGCCGGAGACGTCGCGTATGACACCATTAGCGGTACCCGTGCCCGCATTGACAAGCAACTTCTTGGAATAATAGTCGCCGCCTGTCAACAGGATCGAATCAGACTCGACAAAGTTGTTATTTCCGATAGTTATGTCGCCATTGTTCGCATTGAAAGTACCGCCATTGGCAGCGACGGAAATCAACCGAGCGGAACCGGTACTCTGCAATTGGTCAGCAATATTGATATTGCCTGCGGTGGCAGTGACGACACCTTCGTTGACGATGTGGTTGCTTTGCAGGCTGAGATTTTGACCGGCGCTGATTGTGGCAAGGGGATCCCCCGCTGCGCTGCCGGGCTCGCTAACGTTAAGAATCGAGCCGCCAGCCGTCAGATTGACGTTGCCGCCGCCCTGGATTTTGCCGTGATTGACAATGTCCAATTTGGCGAACAAATTTAGATCAAGTTTGCCGGATCCTGCGTCCATAGTGGCAATGCTGCCGCTTCGCGCGTTCCTGATGTTGGATGCACTGATGGTTGCAGCCGTCACTGACTCGTCCGCGCGAACGACCAGGTTACCGGAATTGTGTAAATCGCCTGCAATGCCGAGCTCTTGTGCGGAGGTGAAGTTGCCTGTGACAGTCACATTTTTTGGAATGCTAAGTCCGGTAAGACCCTGTATCGCTCCGGTATTCAGGTTGAGATGACCACCTTCCGCATTGCCCCTTCTGCCGATCTGAAGGCTCTGTCCTGAATCATTGAGAACTTGATGAACGGCAGCGATTTCTGCGGCCGTTAATCTGGTGTTGTTTCTGACTTGAATCTGCTCTCCGTCGCGAGTTATCGTGACGTTACCTGTAAGATTAGGAAGAACATAGGACTCACGCCTCGATCTCAGGTTAAGTTCGAGAGGAAGGTGGTTCAAGTTGATATTTTGAAGTCTGCTGCTGTTGAATGATGCTGCTGTATTGACGCGGCGGATGTTTTCATTCTGGAGCCTTGCACCATTTGACGTTTGAAATACTTGATTTCTGATTTGATTATTGAAAGCTCGCCTTGCCGCATTTTCGATCGCTCGTTCAGCCCGGTCAAATCCCGGAGCCGCGATTGCGGATTGCATTGAAAGTGCTAATGCTGCACAAGCAGCGATCGTCTTCAGGCTTCTTCTATATTTCTTCACTAACCTAAACCTCCATGCCAACCGTCTGAACGCGGCTCGCGATCCAATACATACCGCCAACCAATTTACACGAGTCGCTTCTCGGTATCGCTGAAGAGTATTCCGCGATCCGTCGAAATTCATCAGTAAATTTTGCACTGTCTAAGGCAGGCACACACACTACACTATCGGAGGCATCCGTGTACATCGAATTCACAGAATATCCACTGTCGTCCCATGCAGTGCGGGCTGTCAGCACCGCTCGACAACTCGTTAATGTGACGATGGCAATTCAGTGATCCACTTACTCTGCAAGAAGTGCTCCAGAAGTTTTTTGAAGTAAAAATGATTCGGAAAGACTGAATTTGTAGGCAAAGAAGTGTGCCTACGCGAAGTCGACAAGCACCTTTGAAAACGAGCGCGGTATGAAGGAGTTCTGCACGAAAAGTATAATCGAGCGAATCACGACACCTACAAATTTGCCTACAAGTAAGCCGCAGCCTCGACCGCGTCTCCATCGTGTGAGTTCGAATACTAACAAGACGACTGTTTCACTTTGATCGAGATTGCTTCGTCTGCAACTTACGACTACATGATTACTGGCGAAGCCGACAGGGCCAATAAAATCACGAATTATAGACGCGGTTAATGTCAAGGTGATAACGTTCTCTTCGAAATCAGGTTGTAAGAACATAGGCCGAGTTAATTGAGCTGAGCGGCAGCGCGTGCCGTTGAGTTCAACGCAGGCCAAGGGCGGTGGCATTGAATTGGTAGCACTTTATTTCTGCCTCGACCGAGTCGCATACATGCAGTCGATCTTGGATGCTACAGGCGGCACACGAGAGGCTCCTACACATCATTCCAAGCAATTAGGGGATTAGTCATGAGCAAGCGAAGCACAAACAAGGCCCTGTTTTCCCGGTGGACAGCGGTAGTCGCAGGTTGTTCGATGTTGGCCTTGACGAGTCAGTCCGAGGCCCTTGCCTCGCAGCGCAAAGTTGACTTTCAGGCTTTCAGACAGGCGAATCCCGACCTTAGAGGACCGCTTGCGCGGCGGGCTTTTCGAAAAGATGAGAGGCGCACTCCAGTCCGCCAATCCAACCTGGCCAACCTGGCGCAAGCGCTGTCCCAGAGCGCTAAGATCAATGCTACCGTCAACAACCAACCCGGACGGACAAGACGAGATGTACTGCATGGCAATCTAGTTGGTAGTGGTCAAGTTCAAAGGAATGTATCTGTCCAGATGAATTCTGCCGGTCGACTGGTTAGACTCGGCAACGGCATCGAACTCGACTTGTCTTCGACTTCAAAAAATATTGTTCTTGGTGAAAAACTTTTCGGCGGCCGCTCTTCAGTCGCAATCGAGGTCAACGGCGCTTCCCGCACTGTCGGCCACGGCTCTGAAGTAACCCCAGCCGAATACGTGGCGGTCAAACAAGTGCTCGCCGGTACTGCGCAAACGCTGCAGCTCGACAAGAATGGCGCGGCTGTTGGTGGACAGCTCGATCTTTCCTCCATTACCGCCAACAACGACAAGATGAAAGCGACGGCATTGGTTGTACCAACCAACGTCACCGCGCTTGGTAATTTCGGCAGACAGTCGGAATTTCGCCTGGTGGGCAATCTCGACAACTCCGGGTCAGTCCTTGCATTTTCAGGAGGATCCGGTGACAGAGGCACCATTCACGCAGACAACATTTTCAATCAAAAAGGAGCTCTCATCTCTTCGAGTTCTATGCTGGATGGCAGCTTTCCCGTCGACCTCTCCTTGAAGGCTGATTCCGATCTGATTAACGACGGCACAATTGTGAGTGCAGCAAGTCTTACGCTCGAGGCCGGCAACCGAGTGAGCAACTCAACTGGTGCGGCTGTTTCCGCGCATCAAAATGTGACTATTAGTGCCCCCGAAATCAACAACTCCGGTCACATCGAAGCTCTGTCGAACAATGTAGAACTCAACGCTCCTGCAAATCTCAATGTACTAAACACCGGCGGTACGATCTCGGCTGTCAACGGTGCCATCAACATTCGCGACGCCTCGTACAATCTGGCCAGCAACACTGCCATCACCGGCGGTGACTTCTACAGCAAGGAGCTCAATCTCAGCGCCGGTCAGGGAGTTATCGAAGCGAATGTCGACAACGTAACCGGAACGGTTAAGAGCACCGGCTATGCCGTTCATTTCTTGGCTGACACCGATACGCTGTCCGTAGGCAATACCGATCTCATCGATCCGACGTATCGCAACCACGGAAATATATCAATAGACGGCAGTATAGATGTCGCAGCCGATCTTACCCTGATCGCAACAGGCAATATTGGCCAAATTTTCGGCAGTGGGCTCAGAATCACGACTGACAATAATGGCGCCAGCAAAACTGGTGGTGACTTGACCATTATTGCCGGAGCCAAAATTATCGATGTTGCCGGCGACTCTCCCAGCCTCGGTCCCATTCCTCCAGAACCGGCCGGCGTTGCAACAACCTTTGATCAAGGCAGCCCGGGTGGAGGGAACGTCTCATTAGGAGGGATAGAGATCAGCACCTCTGGCGGTGACGTACTGATCGCCGCATTCAAAGGAACCACTAATGCAGGCGATGTCAGTCTAAATGGTTTCTTCAATGATCCCAACTATATAACCAAAGGTGGCAAATTTACCATTATTGGGCCTGGCACTATCAATCTCGCACCGGGTTCAGGTTTTCTCGATACCACTGGTGGTGCTGCCGGCACAGGGGACATCCTCTTTCAGAATGCCCAGCCAACCTCTACCGGACCAGTCACTTACAATGCCGACGGCTCTCTAAAGACTGGCCAGCTCGTGGCAAGCTCCACGTTTTCGAGCGGAGTCATCAACGCACAAC
>CAZISK010000013.1:0-23135 GCA_964541355.1 uncultured Candidatus Obscuribacterales bacterium | reverse complement strand
AATATGGTTGCATTTAGAGGAGATCGATCCGGGTCGGTCCAGGCGGAAATCACCCAAGCTACTCGAGCAGCATCTCGATCGTCTGTACGACTGAAGTCGCCGGCGCGGGCGACCTCGACGAGAAAATCCTTCATTTCGAGAGCGGTGCTCGGGTTTAACAAAGAATAGAGTGCGACCAGACCGTCTTCGTCAAAGTGATTGTTGCTGGCCACCTCCACACCGTCTAGAAGAAGATGGGCAGAGGGGTCCTCGACAAAGTTAAAGACAATCTCCGCCGACAGATCAGCTTTGTATCTGGCAGGTGTTCGATTGCCTGGCCAGTGAGACAGAGTAACCGCACTATTGTGATTGCCCGAACCATCGACCATGACGTGCCGAACAAGCTCTGCCTGTTCGTATGGTGCGTATCTCAGTTCGAACATCTCAGTTGAAGCCGCTGAAAATATTATGCAGCCAGTCTTTCAATTTCCAGGCCACATCGCCCTTGCGATTGGAAAACCGATCCTCCAATCTCATATAGGCCACAGTCAATTCGTGATCTCCCGGTCGAAGATTGTTAGCGGTCCTGTAACTCTCCAGAGCTAGAGCGTAATCCCTGAGGTGCAGCACATGATCAAGGCCGAGCCGATAGTAGGCCCTGGCGTTGTTGGGATCTACAGCGATAGCTTTCCTGTACTCAGCCATCGCCGAATTCGGCATGTCGACCTGATCGAAAGCTTTGCCAATGTTGTAGTAAAACGCCGCGTTAGAAAATTTCTTCGCTTCTATCTCTTTTTGAACCGCAGCCACAATGGAGGGAAGCTTGTCGCGATCGACCTTCCTAAATACCTCGACCAGTTGCGAAACGCTACCGGCGCGCTCGACGTCGCTATGGGAGGTCATCGCCGTCAAAAACATTGCCGGAGCGACAGCCTTGTCGTATTCGCCCAGCCAATAGTAAACCTCTGCCAGAGACTCGGTTATCACCGGATGACCGGGCGATTTCGCGAAGACAAACTCCAGATCTTCTTTCGCTTGCGGGAAATTACCTATCTTCATGTTGGCCAGACCGCGCATATAATGCGCCTCTTCGTTCTGCGGCGCCCGCTTTAACTCTTCATCGGCAAGAAAGCGCGAGTGACCGGGACTGAAGGCAAAGCTCACCTGCGAAAGCGCGGTGGCGAGGCCAGGAATCTTGGGATCAATTTGGTATGCCCTGTCCAAAAGTGCGCGAGCCTCATTTTGCTTCTTCACTGTCATCAGGTACTTACCGATGATATACATCATCTCGGCGTTGTTGGGAAACTTCACCATGCCCTGGTCGAGAATAGCGATGGCAGGACCGACACGACCCATGCTGATCTGACGCTTGCAGAGTGCCACCAACTCTTCGGGGCTGCGAGTACCGTATTTTATTGATAGCTGAAATTGCTCGGCCGCTGGCTCCAGCAGTCCGACCTGGTCCAATACCAATCCCATCAAAAGGTGGGCGTCAGCATTGGTCGGCTCCGCCTGAACCACCTCTTGTAATTCGTTCATCGATTTTTCGGTTATCTTCCCGGTGTCGAGCTCTGTTTTAACATTAGACATCACCAGAGCGCTGTCCAATGCGGAAGCTTTCTGGATAGATGTTGATAAAGCGAGTGCCACCACCACTAGTGAAGTCGGAGAGAAAATGCGAGAATTTTTGTGATTCATTGGAAGGCTCGTTCGTCAGTTTTTGATCAAATGTAATTTTGCACAACCATCTAGAATACCTCCACATTATCGCGAAGATGAAACATGTTTTATATTAAACAATGGTAGTCAGGGTGGGTAAGAAGTCTCAATTCGGGAACATCAGAAATGGCGGAATAGCTTAACTGGTTATTGTTTAGAGTGGTTTTCAAGATAAGAACTTTTGTAAACAGACCGTTCGATTGGTAGTTAGTTACTAGAAGCAGCTGTGAAGGTTGGGAGTTTCAGCACATGAGACGACGAGTTCGACGGAACGCAAGTGGCAATCAAATCTCTGAATTCGGACCAGCGGTAATCCTGCTGATAATAGTCATGTTGGTACCCCTCTTTATCATGGTTTATATCGGCTTCGGATTCTGCTGCGGCTGGTATCTCAACTACATGTCGGCTCGCGCAGTAGCTTTATCAAAACGCAACGACGCCGCCGTGGACCAGGCTCTCACCTTGCAGGAAGCGGCCTGGAATGATTCAGGCTTGCCGAAATTTGCTGGCGCGACCTGCCTTAAGAATGGTGGACCAGCACCCGCCTATGCTCGAACAGTTGCGGCGATAAGGCTGAACACCGACACCGATACGCCGTTCGAACTTGACGACTTCGCTGTGGTTCACACATTGGTCGAAGTCAACCCCTTTGTCAACATCCCGTACCACGCAGGGATTGGACCGTTTACGTTCCGTTACCGATGCGAAAGACCGATTGAAGAATACGACATTGAATCCTAGTCTCACCAACCACGCAGAGGCTCGCTATTTATGACTCCCAGACACCGACGCAAAAGAGGCGTCTCGTTGATTGAAACGGTTGCAGGTATTGCAATTGCGATTCCTGTTGTTCTATTCATCGTGGATGCGGTCGCCATGGTTATCGCTCAGATGGCTCACGACCACCTTGCCAAAGACTGTGCCAGGGCAGCCAGCGAAGAGCCGGTCCTCAGTATGGGTGGAGCGATCACCAGTGTAATCAGCCGATTCAACAACCCGATGCTTGTAGTCGACAGCCATACATTCACCGTGGTCAATGACGCCGGCGGAAATCCCGAGACAGTAAGAGTTCAGACCACCTCGACCTTTACTCTGCCGGTACCCGTGCCTTTCTTGGGCATGGACAAACAAACTTTCGTTGCAGAAGCGACTGAGCCGATTGTCTCTGTTCCCGCAAAATAACCTGCCTATTTGGCAAGATCATTGTGTACGGGAACCAGGATCAATGGTGGGTTCTCGATCTTCTTATCCTCGAAGTCAAGGAATTTGACTTCCTCACCCTCATCTTTCTTGCCTGCCTTGATAATCGTATCCTGGTCGATCTTGCTCGCGTCGTAGATAACAGCGCAGCCATAAGGTTTTTTGATGGCTATGGCGACCTCGAGAATGCCTTTCAACTTGTCGATTTTCTTGCGCACTCTGCCTAGACAGGCGGCACAACCGCTTCCTTCTACACGGAAATCGAGCCGATGCAACATGGTGAGATTGAGCTTTTTCAGCCTTTCTTGCTTCTCTTCCGCGCGAGACTTTGTTGGAAACATCATGATTGGGCTAGTGGCAGGAGTACTTGTCGTCGAGCCGGTCTGGGGCTGGGTGCCTCCATCCTGCGCCGCCAGAACGGTGGAGGGAGTAGAAAGAAGCGCGCATGATAATAACGACAGTGCTAGAGCACGCTTTGACAGAGTTGACTTGGACATCTAACTGGATCTCCTTTTCATTCGTCTCACAGTTATTTTCCCTGATCACATGACGATTATTGTACTAACGTGTTTCCATCAATTCGATTTGCGTCTTTCCGCAAAGGATGTTACGCAAAACGACATGGAATGACGCATCTATGTAGATTATTATTCATACATAGGGTGCCGACCAGGGGAGCGGCACGGAAGGAAAAAGGAATTGCCGGACCCAATCCCTACGCAGAACACACTTCTACTACCTTCCACCGCTCCCTCGAGGTCAATTCGAAAGACCACATAAGGCTCCTAAAAGATCCCCGGCCCACAGCACAACTGGCTAACACCAGTTGTGTTGTCCATTTCAGTGATATCAGTCATTCGACGAACCAGCTGATTATGCCTCGAAAATATAAGGTATAGTACGACTGTCAAAGCTGTCGGTATCTGGTATGTATAACGTTCTGATTGTCGATGACCTGCCCGCACTGAGAAAACATGCAAGCGATCTGCTTCGCGAACTCGATCCGCAAGTGAAGATAACCGAGGCGGCTTCCGGGAAGGAATGCCTGGAAGTTTGGCCACAGCTCAAGCCTGACATGATCATCATGGACATCGTCATGCCGGATCTCAACGGTATTAAGGCAGCCAAGGAGATCTGGTCGAGAGAATCGAATCAGAAGATCTTGTTCTGGTCGCAATTTCATCGCGAGTCTTTCGTAAGAGAGCTGGGCAAAATCGTTCCGGACGAAGCCATTCATGGCTATGCGCTGAAGAGCGAAAGCGACGACAAGCTAAAATATGCGCTCGAGTCGATTCTTTGCCACGACAATCCCTACATCGATCCAATCGTCAGGGGTGTGCAAAAAACAATCGAGAAAACCTGGGGCGATATCACTGACAGTGAATACTATATACTTCTGGATTTGGCTCTGGGTCTAACTGATCGAGCGATTGCAATGAGGCATCACATCAGTGTGCGTGGAGCTCAGAACCGGATCTATTCGCTTTCGATCAAACTGGTCAAAGGTGTTGATGCCCATCTTAAAGAGACGGCCGGACTGGAAGTTTACAACACACGAGTAAGAATTGTTCTCGAAGCATTTCGGCTCGGGATCATAGCGCCGGAAGATATCCAGGAGCTGGACGGCGTGTTGGATTCGTGGCTTGAGAAACAATTCCAATTCAAGAAAGACTCACTGCAACTGGGCTGAATTTGTTCGGGCTTGGGCACCAAACATTTATGCTTTGGCAACCGAACATTTCGGGAAACGTAAACTTTCGAGCGAGCCACCGAAAACAGGATTGGCCTCCGAACATCTGCACTCGCTCTTCAAGCTCCGCTACAATTTTTTCCGAATGCGGTCGAACTCCTTTTCGAAATCCGCACTCGATCGTCGGCTCAGCAAGAATTTTTTCGAATTTGTTTGCTCAGATTGATCAGGCTTCGGCGCCGATCACTTTGCTCAAAACCGATTCTACCGCTTCACGCTCTACATGGCGCTCGATTACGATAGTGACCAGATTCTCTGCGTTACAGCCCTTCTTCTTGGATTGAGTGAATTTCTGAATATCTTGATGCACTGGCAGTTCGATTTCCTGCCTGCTGCTGAATTCGACTATGCGCTTACCGTCCATGTATGTTTCTCTCGCCAACGAGCGGTTGAGATCTGCGATCAACCAGCCGACGTCAGGATTGGAGAATAGCCTCTCAGCGATTCCGTCAAGGGTTTGACCGACTTCGAGAACCCATTTCGGGCGGCGCAGTACCTTGGACAATATGCCATTATCGACGGTATCATCTTCTTCCGGCTCATCCTCTTCTAAAACCTCATCTTCTTCATCAGCTAGATCGTAGAGATTCCTCGTGCCGATAACAACCGGCTTGCGCATCGATACCGACTCGTCATCAGTATCATCGCCTTTGCGTTTTGCGAAGCCTTGAAGTCGAGCGATAAAGTCTTCGTAATCATCCAGCGCCGATTCGGATTGTTCTTCTTCCTGGTTTTCATCGGCACCCTTGCGCTTATTGCCTGCAACCTTGCCGTCAGCGATTCGACCAGAGCTGGCGTTTTGAGCCTGCGTTATATTGATTCGATCGGCTGGACCAGCTATACCATCGACCGGACCACGCGTCATACCGGTTGCGGCCATGACAAATGCCAGTCCCATTCCACCGGTGTAGCTGGTCGAGCGGAACTGTCCGTAATAGTTGTTCATCGGACCGCTCTTACCAAAATAGTTGAGATAGTGGTAGCGACCGAGCAGGCTCATATTCAACGGACGAACCTTGCCATCCGACTGCAATCCATTAGATAGATCGCCTGTGCGCATACTGCGAGTCGATAGTCTGGACTGAGAATCGCCGAGCGCAACCATGATCCGGAACGATTTACCAGAGAGCGCGGCATCGCCTCTGCCGAATCCACGCTGGATCTGGAATGGGTTGTTCCGTCCGTCGACGAAGATAACCGGTTTGCCATTCTGACGACCTATAGACCAGACACGACCTTCCAGTCTGGCAGCGGCTCGTGAATCGCCTCTGAGCTTGGCGATGCCGGCTATCGACAGAATAAGAGCCAGTTCGAGACCGGTGATATAACGATGCGTTTCACCATGCGGAGCTCTTATCTCTGTTCTGCCTGCAATTGTCCTGACGTCGCCGTTGAGCTGGAAGCCTCGCATTCCAGGCGCGCGTCCTGCATCGCCGGCTAGCTGTCCGACCTGACCAGGCTCACGAATGGGCTGCCAATCAGAGACACGAATATTACCTGAAAGTGGAATATAACGACCCACACCGGCGACCGAACCATGTGCAACATCGATTTCACCAGGGATGCGTGGGCCTATCGTCATGCCGGTAACGCGGACTTGCGGGTCGCGTGCACCTTCAATAACGCGGCCTGATTGATCGATAAATTTGGTTGTTGTGATCGCACGTCCCTGCGGATCGAATGATGTGACCTGCACCTCTCTGCCGGTCAGAATAATCGGCTCACGACGTCCCGTCAAATGATCACCACCAATCGCAGATGTGCCCGGAGCACCACCTACGATACCAAGGCCTTTGGCGACGGCGTCACCGCGGCTGACAGGATCAATAGCGCCATTCTTGCTTGTGGTGCCAACGTCGCTTCGGCCGGTAAGACCGCTTTCGATTCGATTTCCGCTGATATCGAAGCCGATGTGATTCGACGCTGTTAATCTTCCTGTCAAGCCTACTTCAGAATGCTTGAAGCCCTGAACGGTCAGATCCCCAAAGGTTCTTCCATCGCCTGTGAGGTGGAGGATTCGTTGTGTCGATTGCTCGAATGTGGTTACAGGATCTGCTTTGACTGCCGAGTCGCCGCGACCAGGGGCTGTGACCAGCCCATTGGGTCCGATCCTTGGAGTGCCACCATCACGAACGACAGCGGCAGGAACAGTACCACCAGATGCTCCAGGTACATTGCCCGCGCGCACAACCGGTGATCCAGCCGGGCCGCCATTCGGGTTACGAGGCTTACCCTGGTCAGCCCCACCAGGCGCTGCCTGAATACGATCGGTTGAGGTCAGCTTGGCATTGGTCCAGGCAGGCGGTATCACGCCACGATCGCCGCTCGCGATTCTCGAATCCTGATTAGGTCCGAAAGTGCCGGGCGCCATGGTCGCACCACCAGTAGGAACCGGTCTACCCGATGCATCGACTTGAACTGGTCTGCCATCCGGTCCGGCCACCGTGCGTACAAGTGAGTCAGAAGGTCCAAAACCAGCCTGGCTACCACCAGTAAGAACCTTGCCATCCGGTGTTCTACCACCAGCTACTCCCAGATCATTTTGTACACCTGGAATTCTGTTCGGACCGTCTCCGGCTGGTAATCCCGGAAGCCTACCGGCTCCTGGATTACTTGCGTCGACCAACTGAGAAGGTGGAATCTTGCCTCCAATTCCGGGATTGGTAACATCCACAGCGTGACCGCCTGTCGGGATCTTTCCAGGAATAGGAGTGACTCCGTCAGACGGAATTACATTTGGACCTCTGCCCAAAACATCGGAAATCTGGCCGGCTCTCATCGATGCCGGTAGGGCTGCCGTAATCTGCTCAGCCGATGTAGAACTCACGAGTTTGCCGAATTTATCTAACTGGGCGGGATTCGTCCGAGCGATATCGGCCAACAGCTGTTGCTTGATCAGACTTGAATCGTTTTGAAAGAAATTCGTACGAGTCGCATTTTCTTCGACAGTCCTCGTTATGTTGATCTTGTCTTTCAACTCCTGGTTATTTACCAGAGTTTCAATCTGAGGTCTGAGAGCATCGGCATTGACGGGCCGCGAATTCATATTGAGACCGCTCAGGCCGATAGCTCCTACTTCACGTCCGGCTTGAGTGAAAGGCTTTCCAGTCAGGTCTTTAATGTCTACTGGACGAAGGTCATTGCCGGATCGGGCGTGGACAATCGATGGTCGCAGTACGGATGTATCATACGACTCCGGTGGAGTATTGAGAGAAGTCTTGTTGGCAGAAGGCAGATCAAAGGACTTTCCGACCGCAACGCGGCTATCGATATCCTGCTGCTCTTTAATGGAAAGAAGGGCCTTCTTAACACTGCCATCCGTCATCGTTTCGATCTGAGTCAAGGTATGGCTATCGGCTCTGAAGCTCTTGTCCGGTGGCTTCAGCTCTAATAAATCGGAAACGGTTGAGGTTGAATACTTAGGACCCAACGGACGCGAGTAATCCCCATCAGAATTTACGACTTTTTTGACTTCGCTTGTAACTTGCTGAGCAAACCAATTGGTTGGACCTGGTTGTCCCGGGGTCGGAAGCACTGCCTCTATGCGAGGACTGGGGGATTGCTGCTCACGAAGAAGAAGACTTTCCTGACCCGGTTTTGCTAACTGCTTAAACGTGTCCATTGCGACCACGCTTACAGGATTGAAATAAGGAACGGTGTCAGGAACTATTCCTTTTGTTGGCGCTACATTGACACCCGAAGCAACGAGGTCGGCCGGCAAGTTCCTGAAGTCTGTTTTTGCCGGAGGAACGCCGACGGTCCGGGTGATCTCTGGAGGAGTGAAAGATGGCTCGACGTCAGACTTGCCCCACTTCGTTATGTTAATTGGTGACGCACCAGGTCTGGTATCACTGCCGGACTGATCCATCAGTTTTCTGAGTTCTGGTACAGAGGAGGTAACGTCAGTCCTGACTACATGCTTAGTGCCCGCAGGTTCTACATCACCTTGAGGAATGCTGCGACCAAAGCTGCGCCCTGCCTGCTCGAAAGGAGAGCTGACTATATTTTTCTTGTTGTTTGCATCAAGCGTTGCAGCAACCTGGCTCGCGGCTTCGAACATTTGAGTTTCGGAAAGCGACTTTTTCAGGACCGCAGCCGTCGTCGTGATAACCGGATCCGCGGGTTTGAGGTTGAGGAACGGCTCTGAAGCGGTGTGCCTCTTCGAATCCAGGTTGGTAGGATCGAAGGTGTTGCTGATCAGGTTAACCGCTCTTGCCGGTGGCAGTATCGTGGGCGGTGTCACATCAGCGGGTAGAACTTTCGCAGTAAAGTCTGATGTAACTTTAACCGTGGCAGGTGGCTTGAACACTGGTCCGTCGACGCGCGTCAAAGATGTAGCATCCACTGTATCAACGTTGGTTGTTCTGGCCGGCTTTGCTTGAGGCAACAAACCATCAAACCCAGTGATGTCGGTGACGTTGCGTCCCGGCACACTCTTGGTTGAAGTGTTATCTACTGGCGTAGGGTCGGAAGGCAACTTGATCCTATTTATTAGACCATCGGTCTGAGTCAACGACACTGATTCCGGCAATCCACTATGAGCGGATCTAGTCTTGGTTACGGTTGGCGGTGCATCATGAAGCGTCGGCGGCGGATCCATATCTCCACCAGCACTCCGAGTCTTTGCCACGACTGGTGCCACTGCATCGACTGCTGTTGGAGCTGGTGTCAGCTTGTTCAGCGCGGTCCTCGTGATGTCGCTCGGAACTAACGCACCGGCAAGATCTGCAAGCGGCTTGCCGTTCTTATTTACTTCAATCGTCGGTGCATCGGACTCCGCTCTGGCAAGAGTCGGCTTTGCTACCACATGCGATACCAGCGAAGTATCCGGCACGGAAAGCACTGAATCAACCGTCCGTGGAATAACCTTGGTTTGCCCGGCTGGCAATCCTACTTGTGTTGTTGTGGCTGTCGGTTCAATTACCGGAGGAATTACAGGTGGAACCAGTGACTTCGAGCTTACCTTAACGCCGGAATCCGACTGCCCAAGACTCGTAAGTAGATCGGCGCCGACCGATTTAACCTTCGAGCTGGCGTCGAATTGTACTAATGAGGCGTCTGGTTTTCCAATTGTCGTTTTTGTAGCCGTAGTCGTCGCATCGGGTAAATCAGTGACAGGGGTCGACTTGGTGAGCACACCCTTATTGAGGGCGACAGTATTATCGACGGTGGCTGGCGGCTCATTGCTCGGAGATGAAGACTTGACCTTAACCGTGTTTAAAGGAACTTCGGTCGGCACATGATCTATCGAAGGTGGTGCGGATTTTGTTAGTACCTTACCAACTCCATCGGTGTGAACAGTCGATGTCGGCTCGAGGGCAGGGTCGTTCGAAACCGTCTTCGGCGGCTTCAGAGCGAGCGACTCGGTTGCCACTACCAATGGTGCCGAAGTATGCTTAACTGCTGGAGCTTCAACTGATGTTGGTTCCGTAACAGCCGGCGCAATCATCTTCGTGATCGCATCCGCGATAACTGGAACAGTCGGTGACTGTGTCGACGTTTTCGGCACTTCGACAGGTGGAAGAACTGTCGGCGTTGGTGTCGGCGGTTTCGTCAGCTGCACTTCGGCAGGTGGAAGAACTGTCGGCGTTGGTGTCGGCGGTTTCGTCAGATGCACTTCGGCAGGCGGAAGAACTGTCGGCGTTGGCGTAATCAACGCATCCCGAGAAACTGTTGGCGCAGTCTTAGTCGTGGGCGCTTCGGCCACGATAGGAACGACCGGAGCTGCCAGTGTCGCATTCGTCGCCGTCACCGGGACTTCGGTCACGACGGGCGCTGTTGTCGTCTTCGTCGTCGGGACTTCGGTCACGACGGGCGCTGTTGTCGTCTTCGTCGTCGGGACTTCGGTCACGACGGGCGCTGTTGTCGTCTTCGTCGCCGGTACTTCGCTCACGGTGTGTACTGTCGGCATCTGCGTTGCCAACTTCACATCAGTGGGGCCATCAGCAGGCTTTTTCACAGATGGATCTACTGGCGCCTCGGTAGGCGGCAATTTTTTCGAGGACGCATCAGGTTGTGAAGTCGTTGGGACTTCAGTCTGCGTCGCAGCTCCAGTCTTCTTACCTTTATCGACGATCGACAGATCCGTCGGGCTACCAGACTTAACCTCGCCTGTCTTTTTCTTCGCAGATGTGTCGGTCGGATCCAGGGTGCCCACTATCTCAAGGTCGTTAGCAGGCTTGGTCGGCTTGAACAAAACTGGAATAGGCAAATCTTCAGCCGACCCGTCTTGTCGAAAGAGCTGTGGTGTAGGAGGAAATGCACTCGGAACGGTCCTGGCTCTATCTGAGATGTGGCTGGACGAGCCGTCGTTCTTTACCGTGCCCGGTTTGTCTTCAACGGCTGGGACTGTATCGCCTGACTGGTCACGAGTCCAGAGCATATTGCTGAAGCGAAGAGAGGCGCCAAGCTGTTCATCTTCAGGGCTCTTAAAACTGACCGATTCGCCGTATGTATAGCTCTTAGTTGGGTTCTCGCCAATCGCAGGCGTAAACAAGGGGTCTTTTGGAGTCCCCTGACTCTGGTTTTCCCGCTCGCCGTCGAATTGATAGGTCATTAGAAACTGATCCCGAGGACCGGACTTTATCTGAGATCACATACGTGGTTAGGAAGGGTTTTTAAATCTCTTGACAAGTAACAAGATCATAATTTATTCAGGAAGGATAATAAAGCAGATTTAATGTTGGCAGACCATTCCCTGGATCTCAAACGCTTATATACCTTCTGTATGCATTTTCGACAGACTGGGAAAAACTTTCATAATTAGGGCGAAAATCGAGCCAGGCAAATGCATTCAAGATTTCATCGAGGGTTCTCAACCAACAAATTTGGCGATCCCGCTATAGCGCAGGTTTAACATCGTGACCATGGCAAAATCGACCAGCCACAACAAAACCTCTGCCGGGGCGATTCAGTTGTCGGCGCTGCAGATAGGATTACTAGCTGCCCTTGCCATAACGCTCTTATGCCTTGGATTGGCGCATCAGATCAAGCCAATCGAAATCGAAGCGCTCAAACAGCTGGCACCGGCGTTGAACGACTTGAACTTCATGTCGCCAGAGGAGGCTTTCAGTTACGCCGAGAGCGTCATATCTCAAGTTATTACTCTCACTGTTCTATTCGGAATTACTTTCCTGCCAATCTGGTGGGTCTTTATCAAGAGAAAACGCTACACAGCCATTGTTGTTTATTTTGCTTACTACGTGCTCGTAGCAATGGTTGAACTCTTTCTGTTGAAGACTTTGCAGGTCATGCCATTGATGTGCACTTCGGCAGCGGCGATTGCTCTTTCCGGGCTCAGCGCAGAGATTTTGAAAGATCATGCCGACCGAAAGAAACAGGTCGACAGCAAAAACTACGAGCTTATCCTGCGCAACCGGGACCTCGAGGAGGCCAGGCGCGCTCTGATTAAGCAGGACGAAGTCGAACGCCGTCTTCTGGCTGCCGACCTGCACGATCAGGTTCTCAACGATCTGAAAAAGATTCTGGAGATGTTCTCGAAGTTTGAGAATGAACCGAAGAAGGAGACCAGCAACCAGATTCGCACCAGTTTTCAAAAAACGATGAACGACATTCGCGAAATAATGGACGACCTCTGCCCGGTAATGCTTCAAAATTTCGGCTTTCGTGCTGCGGTGGAAGACTGTCTTGAAAAAGCAAAAGAGCGCTCGGGCTTCGAAATCGATTTGCACTGCGATGTCGACGACAGTGTATTTGACAGTCTAATGGCACATGAACAGGCGCTTTTGTTTCGACTCGTGCAAGAATCGCTGACCAACGTGTCCAAACATGCCCAGGCAAAAAACGTCAACGTCGCGATAAACAGCAACTCGAGAAACTTGATGATAACAGTCGAAGACGACGGCAAAGGCATAGACTACGACAATCTTTCTCATCAATCCAGAGGTCTGCGATATATGAAATTGCGCGCCGACCTAATCAATACTACGGTCGAATGGAAGGCGGGGAAGGGCGGAAAGGGGACACGAGTAATCATCAGCTACGCATTTCCTGTGTCGGCTGTTAGCGCTGCTGATATTTCTCCAGGGTAGAGGCTTCTCTATCGAAGCGCCGTTTTAAGTGCGTCCCTTATACTCGCATCGTAGTCAGGGCGCAGGATACCTGCTTCTGTGATAATGGCCGTAATGAGATGCGCCGGGGTCACATCAAAGGCAGGATTGTATGCACGCGCACCATCGACGGTGATGAATCTATCGGACATCATCAAGACCTCGGATGGATCTCGATGCTCAATGGGAATGCCGGAGCCGCTTTCCAAGCCGCCGTCGACCGTCGAGAGCGGCGCAGCAATATAAAAAGGAATCTTATGGTAGTTTGCCAGAACCGCTAGATTATATGTGCCGATTTTATTGGCGGTATCGCCATTGGCGGCAATTCGATCGGCTCCGGTAATGACCAGATCTACGTGCCCTTGCGCCATCAGATGTCCGGCCATTGACTCGCAGACAAGCGTCGATGGAATGTTATCTTGCTTCAGCTCCCACATAGTGAGTCGAGCACCTTGATGTCGCGGGCGAGTCTCATCGACAAAGACCTCCGGTTTAAGTCCTTTGATGTGAGCGGATCTCACAACCCCGAGCGCAGTTCCCCAGCCGCACGTCGCCAGAGACCCGGCATTGCAGTGAGTGAGGATTTTGGCTTTTTCCGAAACCAGCTGAGCGCCGAAGTCACTAAGTCTCTTGTTGACCTCAACATGATGATCCAGGACCTTATGCGCTTCTTGCTTGAGGTGCTTAACCACTCGAGACAGATCGTCGACGCGACCAACTGAGATCATTGTCTCGGCGCGATTGATGATTAAGTCAACGGCCCAGGCAAGATTTACCGCCGTCGGTCTGGTCGCCTTGAGACGGTCACCGCTATCCTTTAAGGACAACAAAAACGTAGACGGTGCAGTTCGAGCGATATTTTCCGACTCCCAGGCTAACGAAAATCCTGCCGCTACTCCGATCGAAGGCGCGCCGCGAACAACCATGACTTTGATGGCATGGAGCATGTCGTCGAATGAAGTAGCATCGAAATATTCGACTTTCTCCGGCAAGTGCCTTTGATCGATTAAGAGAATCCGATCATTTTCAATTAAAACCGGCATCGTACCAAAGCCGATGTCCGCTATTACATTATTGGATCCACCCACGTGCTGCGCTCCGATCAGGGATTCAGCAAGCAAGATACCACATTCCGTCAGGACAATCGCGACTCCAGATCGAGACGGTTTTGTGGTTGATTAACCTCGAATATTTTCCAGCAATACCCCGATTGGTGATTATCGAAGATGGACCAGAATGGTGCCCTTTCGTACAAACCTACAGCGACCGGGTTTCCATCATCAGCACTTTCCGAGCATGCACACGAAAAAAAAGAGAGACGACTCTTTCCTTTCAAGTCGTCTCCTGAATTTCGTCAAGCCGTAGCGCTGTTGTTTACTTGCGCTCGGCTGGATTGCGAGCTCTCAGGAACTCAGGAATATCGAGAATATCCGAGGCGATCTTCTTCATATCGTCGCTGGTCTGCTGTCTCACCGGCTCAGCGGCTTGAACCAAAGCAGGCTGTACTTGTTGGACCGGGTGCTGATAGACGCCCGATTGCGAGCTTGTATCGACCTGGCGAGGAGTCGTCGGTCTGGCTTGCGACAGTTGTATGCCGGAGGGACCTTGAATCGCCATGTCGAAGCCGGTCGCGATCACCGTGATCAAGACTTCGCCGTGCAGGCGATCGTCTAGAACGGCACCAAATATGATATTGGCGTCTTCAGAAACTGATTGATATACAACGTTGGCGGCTTCCTGAACTTCGTGCAGAGTCAGGTCTGGACCGCCTGTCACCGTGAAGATCACGCCGGACGCGCCAGTGATTGTTGTCTCGAGTAGTGGGCTGTTGATCGCAGATCGCGCAGCTTCGACGGCTCGGCCTTCGCCCGAAGCACGTCCGACGCCCATCAATGCCGAACCAGCCGTCTGCATAATCGCTTTGACGTCGGCGAAATCGACGTTGATCAAACCAGGCACGGTAATGATATCGGAGATACCCTGAACGCCCTGCATCAATACTTTGTCAGCCTCAACGAAAGCTTCTTGCATCGACGCGCGATGATCGACTATTTCGATCAGACGTTGGTTGGGAATCACAATCAAAGTATCTACTTTGGCACGAATCTCATTGATACCGGCTTCAGCTTGATTGGCACGTCTGCGCCCTTCGAAAAAGAATGGACGTGATACAACACCTACGGTCAGAGCGCCGAGCTCTTTGGCGACTTCGGCGACGATCGGCGCTGCACCAGTACCGGTACCACCGCCCATACCAGCGGCGATGAAAACCATATCCGAGCCCTGGATCGCAGCAGCGATCTCTTCGCGGCTCTCTTCGGCAGCCTTGGTCCCAACCTGCGGATTACCGCCGGCACCAAGACCACGAGTCAATTTTCCCCCTATCTGCAGTCTATTCTTGGCGGCTGCAAGCTCCAGCGCTTGAGCATCCGTATTGCAGGCCCAGAATTCCACACCATTCAAACCGGTAGCGATCATCCGATTAACCGCATTAGAGCCGGCTCCACCAACTCCTACGACCTTAATCTTCGCCTTCAGTTCGAATTCTTTCGCTTTTTCAATTCGTTGATTGTCCGCTTGCTCAGGCACAGTATGTAACCTCTTAAATCAGTCGCAAATTTTTCCAGTGGACATGGGATCGTTGCACAGCGCTGATGCGCTTGGGCGTCCGTGAATATGTCCTGATTCCGGTAAATGGTAGGGCCTTGTAGGTCTATTTGCAAGTTGAATAGGTGGTTATATAGTTAACCTTTCCCAAATCATATAGGCTTTGCAAACGGTTGCCAGTAGATAGACTGCGCAATAATTGCCTACCCCAAAAATAGAGGCTTCTTTACAGATTTTGTAAATTAAAACCTTATTTGCTTTTGTTCGCGGCCATGCGAATTTTTTCAAGCGTGTTTTGATAAGCCTTATTGTCAGGCTTGATATCAACGGCTTTTTGAGCAAACGTGATCGCTTGTTTAAACTCGCCACCAGCTGCTTTGATGCCGGCCAACAAGCGGTAAGCATCAGCATTATTCGGATCTAAGCGAACGCATTTTTCGAGCGAGGGAACAGCTTCCTGAACATTGCCGAGTGAAGCATACGCGTCGCCGAGATAGAAAAGGGCAAGAGCATCATCGCTCTTGAGCGCCAGGCACTTTTTCTGTTCGTCGATCTGAGCCTTGATGTCGCCCTTCGAGCCTAGCGCCATACCCAGGTCGCGGTGGGCTTCTGCGTGGTCGCCGTTGAGCTTGATCGCTTGTCGCAACGAGATGATTCCTTTATCAAGTTTGTTGAGACGGATATACATTTGGCCGACTTTGTAGTGCAGCTCTGCATCGTTGGGATTACGTAAGACGGCATCTTCCAGGGACTTGAGGGCACCAGCATCATCGCCGCCTCTTATAAGAGCGCGAGCCAGACCGATGTAGGCATCTTGATTATCCGGAGCCAGTTTTGAGGCTTCGCGAAAATTCTTGGCGGAATCTTCCAGATTGCCATTCATCAAATAGGCTTGACCCAATTTGACATAGTTGGATGCATTCTTGGGATTCATGCCGATTGCGGCCTTATATCGAACAATAGTACTCTGGATATCATCCTTGTCTTGCGTTGTGATATCACCACTGATGCCCTTTAAAGGAATGCTTGCCACCAAGATCGCAAGTGCCAGGGAAGAAATTACTCTTTGATGAAACCGCCGAATCATTGTATGTACCTCACGTTTCTTAAGTTGTTTCAATATCGCATATATCCATCAGCAATAGACGATTTGCAAACCTACTATTGCGTTAACTGCAGTTGACCTTTATTGGAAAGCTGTTTCGAACTTTCAAGAATTTTGGCAAGAGCCGCTCTGGATGCACTATCTCGCGGATTGATTTGGATGGCAGTCCGATACGAGTCGACCGCTTTTCCGCGATCGCCGGATTTTTCATAGGCGTCTCCGAGTGCAAGATGAGCAAAATGATTATTCGGCGCAAGCTTTACCGCAACCTTGCAATACTCGATCGACTTTTCGACATTACCCGTTAAGAGCATCGCATTTGCCAGTCCGAGATAGGACAAGACATTTTTATTGTCGATTGAGATGACGCGCTCGAAATACTTGCAGGCTGTCTGAAAGTCTGCCTTGCGAAGGTAAGCGGCACCAAGGTTGTAGAGCACGACCGTGTCGTAGGAATTAGCCTTCACTATCAATCGGAACTGTTCAATCGCCGCATCTATAAATCCAAGATGCTCGAGACAGATGGCGTAATTGCCTCTTACGGCGTTGTCGGTGGGCGATAGATCGAGCACCTGCTTGAGCTGGCCGCCAGCCTCGTCGTAATTGCCTTGCTTCATGAAGATGGCAGCGATTTCAGAACGAGCAGTTAGATTCGTCTCAGGATGATCGGCGTTAAGCATCACCGATTGGAATAGTTCGCTAAGCCCTTCTTCATTGCGTGACAGCCGCGCGAGCGTCCGGCCATATTTCAGATGAGCTTCCCAACTGCTCGGCTCGGCCGTGACAGCTTGTTGATAGAAAGAAAGACAGCCATGATATGCTGCGCTGCTAAAAAGCTGATCACCGCGCGCCAGCAATCTCTTGCACTCCCTCTCGGAAGCCTTGGGCAGTACCGAGGCTGAGACAGGGGTAGAAGATGCCAGCAAGATGGCAATAGCAATGAGCGCTCTTGCGGCTGGATTCAACAAAATCTTTTCTCTTGCGAATTTATACACGACTTCATTATAAGAAAGTGGTGAGCAACAATGTTGAAGCGTGAACAGATGAGCACCATGTAATACGCCACTCTATGAGGGATTCTGCTTGAGGCGCTTGAATCGAAAAGCAATTACAGCATTGATGGTTTAAACTTACCTTATGAAAGGCAGACCCTAGTCAATATATGGACTTTTACGGCTTCGGCTTCGACTGGTCCTTCTTGGACATCAACAATGGTTGGCAGGCATTCCTCAAGGATGCCATTTTGCCACCAATCATTTTCGCTATCCATGGATATGTAGCGACATGGTGCGCCGTGCGCATGCTTTTCAGACCATATGAGCCCTGGTATGTGCCGTTCACCAACTGGCAGGTGCCACTGACGCCCGGGATCTTTCCAAAGCGCCAGTCGAAACTCGCCCAGGCAGTGGCGACGACAATCACCGACACTCTTTTGACACCGGATGACATCAAGAAGAGGGCTGAGGAGCTGGTCGTCGAGGAGAATATATACAAGACGGTCGATCTCTTCGTCGACACGGTATTTCTCAAAGAGTTTCGCGATACGACAAAACTGCACCGTCTGGCATCAGACATAGCCAGCCTCAGTCCTACGATTGTTCATCAGTTTGTCGAAACAACGATAACCTCGCTCGAGCAGGGGCAGGGCACGCGCATTCCTGCCATCACCGAGAAGATCTTCGACCAGGTGATTATCGGAACTCGCATCAACATCGACCAGGCGACAGAGATAGCCTCGCGCATCATGGAGAATTTCTTGACGCCTGAAAAGGTACGCAACGGTCTTATTACACTGCTGAGCCCGCAGAACATTAATGCCCTGGAAGATTCGATCAACGTGCATGCCAGCGGTCCGTATCGCATTCTCGCCCGCATCATTGGTGTCAAGCGCGTTTGCAATGAATGGCGATCATTCCTCGAGAAAGAGCCCAACGAAGCGCATAAGCTGATAGGCGATCTAACGAAGCGATTTGGAATCAAACATCAACTCGCCGTTCAAATCGCCAACTTTGATCTCAGAGCGATGCCTCTGGACAACATCGCCAACCTCAAGAAGAATGTAGTGCGATTTGTCGAAACCTTCTTGATTGAACACAAAATCGATATTCTCGAAGCCTGTAAAAAGCTGGAAGACGAGGCCATGGCCACAGTACGCAACGCCGTCTTGCGATTCAATCCGGAGGCGGTGCCGGAAAGCTGGCTCAAGAACGTCAAGAAAAACATCGCCGGATTTGCTTATTCTTATTTGCAGCGCGAACTTGGACACATGGTGGAACAGGCTATTCCGGCTCTTGGAGTTCATGGTCTCATCGCCAGAAAGATAGATCTGTTTGCTCCCCAACAGCTGGAAAAACTGGTGCACCGCATCTGCCAGAACGAATTGCGCGCCCTCGAATATTTCGGTCTCATAATCGGTGCTGTAATGGGCGTCATTCAAATTTTCTTGAACGGCGTCACCACACCAATTCCTACACACCACTAAAACCGTCTGCACCATATGCGATATCAGCCGGTGGCGTTCTCGGAACAAAGCCGCGAGCGTATCGAATCATTTCCAAGCGGCGCATAGTTTTGAATCTCGGAGCAGCTAATAGCGCGGATTGATACCATAATCGTCGGGGAACATGGATGTTGTGCTCACCCCTTTGTTGTCAAGAGTCGCCTTCAGACAACCAATTGCGCTCGTCAAAACCAATAACAGCGGATGCTGACGAAAGACACAATTCAGTTTATCTTAGGGAGAGTCAGTCAGACCCTCTCCTATTCGCGACGATTGAACAGGAGAACCGACGAGATTACGCGCTATCGCGTTCAGATTCCCGACGACAAGCTGGATTTGCTTGTCGGGATGACGCTGGACAATCGCTACTACGTCCTCTCGCTTCTCGGTCAGGGCGGAATGAGCCTGGTTTACAAAGCCAAAGATCTCAAGACAGCTGAAATCGTCGCCGTCAAATGTTTGCGCACGCAGGTGCTCAAAGACGAAATGGTGGTGAAACGCTTTAAACGAGAGGCGGATGTGCTTAATCGCCTCAACCACCCGCGCATCGTTCAGTTTTTCGGATACGGCACCAATCACCGTGGGCAACCGTATTTCATCATGGACTATCTTATCGGAACAAGCCTGGGCGAAATTCTCAGAACCCAGGGTCCGCTGGAGCTGGGGCGATTTCAGGATGTCTTCGTTCAGGTCTCGGCCGCTATCGGACACGCCCATAAGCACGGCGCCATTCATCGCGACCTCAAACCGGGCAACATCATGCTGGTGGAAAAAGGGCAGACCAACGACTACGTCAAGATCGTCGATTTCGGTATCGCCAAGGTGACGGAGGGCACCCAGAAGCTCACTCGCGTGGGAGAGGTCTGGGGCAGCCCAATCTACATGAGCCCCGAGCAATGCATGGGCACCACCACAGTCGACTCCCGAACCGATATCTATTCGCTCGGAATCGTCATGTACGAGGCTTTGACTGGAGAGGTTCCATTTCTCGGTCGCAACTACGCCGACACGATGATGAAGCAGATATCGGAAGAGCCGCAGTCGTTCAAACAGATCAATCCGAATCTGGACATACCAGTTGAGCTGGAGCTGATCGTCTTTCGTGCGATCCAGAAGAGGCCCGAAGCGCGGTATCAAACAATGGGTGAGCTCAAACAAGACCTGGAGCGCTCTCTCAATAGCCGACCCGATTTGATCTCTAAAGAACCTCTTCTGACAAGCATTTCAGGAAGACATTCGATCTATACCGTCCCCGAGCAAGAGGAGACTCCCATTCCATTCGAGGAAGATGACGAACTAAAGAGAACTTCGGATCATCTTCAACGACGCAACGTAGACAGCATCGCCAGCGAGAAGCAGCTGCGTATAACGTCAGATGAGATTCCACAGGTCTCACGACGGGAAAAGCTGTCCGCACCAGAAGCGAAGCCAGTCTCGCAACCGCAGATTCACGATCAGGCCGATCTCAGTTTCGAACCCGATGATCCTAATCGCAAGCCCTTTCATCTGACAGGGCCGCAGGTGATCGCGGCAAGCACAGACACGGGTCAGACCTCCGCATCCGGCATTCGAGAAAAGACCCAGGACGAAGAGCGCTCGAAGAGATTGTCTACCGGCGAGCGCGAGATGCCGAGAATCAGCTCACGTACACCGGGCTCCCGCCGAAAAGAAAGAGCGAGCAAGAGCAATCGATCAACGCCGTCCCCGAACAGCTTGCCGGGTCAGGAAGCGCAAGAAGAACAACGACGCACCACATCTGGTGTGCAGACCTGGGAGCGCTCCCACAAAGTCGATCGAACAATTCTTTTAGCGATCCTCATCGTGGGGACGATTGTGATTGTCGGAGGAATACTGTTTGCCAACCGAAACAGCGTCGAGAGTTTCTTGAAAGAGAACTTCTTTTTGTATTCGGACGAGATGCAGCCAACTACGGACAAAGGCGACGACAAAGGATCGGGCTCTGTCGACGACCCGCAGCCGGAGAACAAAGAGTAACTCCTTCCTTAACTCTCTGCTTCACCTGAGAGCAGCTGCAGGATAGCTTGAGCTTCACTCTTGAAGCTGTTCAACCGCTCCGATAGCTTGATTATCGATTCGGCCCGCCGGAAGTCTCTGACGGCAAAGGCCTCTGTGCCTCTTTGCGTGAGCAACTCGATCTGGGGATCAATGGTCGACAGCACAACGCTGATCGCATCCACCAGATCGTTTTCGGAAGAGAAGACAAAACCGGCTTGGCTCGCTTGAGCGAATCGAGCCAGCGTCTCCTTTGTCATAACAGGCAGCTCATTGAACGATTCCTGAGGGAAGCCGTCATCAAGTACGGTTATCGGCTCTACCTCCGCTGATGCACAAACTTCCATAGTCGACTCATCATCGTAGCCCCGATTCCAGGTCGGCTCTCCTTCCTCCATTTCAGGCTGAGGATACTGATTTGTCTGATCCTGAAAATCGGATTCGGAGAGCAGATACTGAGCGTGTTCGTCCGACACCGGCTCTGGCGGCTGGAACGCCCTGGGATCGTGCACCGGATGTCCGAGGACGCTTCCATACGGACCGGGATGATATCCGCTTGGCGGGTTGTGAGCGGGCTGGGCGGAATTAGCAAACGGGTTCGGCAATACTTGCGCGTTGTCGTGGCTGGCGTACTGGGCAGGGACCTGGGGTCCCGTGTTGTACTGATTTTGCGGAAGTTGCGGGACTTGCTGCTGCGGCTGCGGACCGGTCTGAAACTGACCGGATACCGCTCGATGCGGACCTGTGGCGTACTGATTGGGCAATGGAATTTGAGGACCGGTACTGTACTGATTTTGCATACCCGGCAAATTGCTATGCTGCCCAGTGCCGGTGTACTGTTGTTGGTACTGCTGGAATTGGGACGGGACCTGGTGCACACCAGACTGGAGCTGTTCGCTAGGCACCATTTGTGGTGGCATACCTGGTTGCATCATATGCGGAGGCATGGCTGGCTGCTGCATATTGGGATAAGTTCCGGGTGGCATCATATTCGGAGGCATCGCACCACCCACCGGATTAATCATTCCGGGCATGCTGGGCATGCCTGGATGATTGACAATTCCAGGAGGCATTCCCGGCGGCGGCATCATCGGCGATTGTTGGGGCATACCCATCTGAGCAAAACCTTGCGGCGGCTTTCGCTGCTGAGAGGGGTATACGCCGGACTGATAGTTGTCCGGTTTCAACAGTTCAGGCGGATCGGTGGCATTGCCGTAACTCGGGTATGGAGGCGCTGTCTGCTGGCCTTGTACACTCATGTTGTTGGTCGAAGTGCGGATCTCAGGTCTGGCGAGCTGCTCCGTTCCGGGCACTGTGTTCCACTTGTCCTCGGATGCCCGATTCTGCGTTTGCGCGATGTGCTCCTTGGCGCTTTCCATGAACTGTCGCCAGTCAGTAGTACCATTACGACTTGAGGCAACCGATTTCCACTCACCTTCACTCTGCCCGTCGCCCTGACTCATGACCTGGCTCTGGTTCATCGCCTGACTCGGGTTCATCATTTGGCTCTGGTTCATCGCCTGGCTCGGGTTCATCGCCTGACTCTGGTTCATCGCCTGGCTCGGGTTCATCGCCTGACTCTGGTGCATCGCCTGGCTCTGGTTCATCGGCTGACTCGGGTTCATCACCTGACTCGGGTTCATCATCTGACTCGGGTTCATCACCTGACTCGGGTTCATCGCCTGACTTGGGTTCATCACCTGGCTCTGTCTAATCTCCTGAGCCAACAAGTTTTCTTCCGCTGTGCGAGGACGACTGCCAAAAGGAGGTGCTTTAAGAGACTCTCTAAACCTATCCGTCTCCGATTGAGAAGCCTGTGCAACCTCATTGGTAATGGATTCAATGAATCGATCGGCGCGAGGCTTGTACTCGACCGGTTCGGCTTCGGGCTCTGGTTCCGGCTCCGGTTCGGGCTCGGGAGCTCTGAGTTTAAGCTGGGGAGTCCTGGACTCGACCGCCTGTCCGAGCAAGTCGAACTGTCCAGAGCCACTCTCATACCCGGGCGGCATCTGAGTGTTGGTCGGAATCTGAGCAGCCTCCTGGACAAACCCAATGTCTTCGAGCCGGAATGTCTCTCCAGGAACCGCCTCTTCGCTGGCGTAACGAATCAGACCATCAAGCAAAGCCCGGTATACGGACGGAAAAAGGTCGGGATCGATAGGGCGCTTGTTAATCATCCAGTCGACGGACATG
>CAZISK010000012.1:0-23574 GCA_964541355.1 uncultured Candidatus Obscuribacterales bacterium | reverse complement strand
TAAAGGCTACAAACCGGACGGTACGCGGTAACTTCTGCTTTGCGAGTTGACTGGCAATTTCGAGCAAGGCGGCGACGCCACTCGCATTGTCGTTGGCACCTGGGAAGTCCTCTACTGCATCGTAGTGCGCACCGATCACGACGATTTCAGTTGACCGGGATGTCCCTGAAATCTCAGCCTCGATATTGGCTGTGCTCTGAGTGGCATGAGTAGCTCCAAACAGACCATCGTGGAAGTATCCGCTGACTGAGAACGATTGTCGAACCGGTTTAAATCCAACTTCGCAAAACTTTTCCTCAATGTACATCGCGGCTCGTTCGAGTCCTCCCGGACTTCGGGGCAAACTGCGCGCGCCAATGTCGCCGGCTAATTTTTCGACGTGACCGCGCAAACGAACGGCAAGTTGTTGCTGCGCCAAATCCAAAGGCTTCGCTGCTCCTCTGAATGACGGCGATTTGCAAAACATCAGCAATCCCCCAATCAAGGTTGTAAGGATTCCAACCCCAACAACGAACCTTTTCTTCATCGCATACACCCATGAACAGACTATCGTATTCAAATTGGCCGACGATCTTTCGTATTACTCGAGGCCACGGGCAATTCTACATTCTTTCTGTAATCGAGTGTGTACAGCCACATATGGTCCGAATCTATACATCAGGTAGTTCTATAAACGTGATATAGTGTGAATCTCTTTCCTGGGCAGTCGAAATCTGTTTTGAGGGAAGTGATTTATGGGAATCAAACAAATCTTGAATACCGTTCAAGTCGCAGGACCTGCAGTGTCGATCCAACAAGAATTCCCTTCTGAAATTTAATTGCTTGAGCACAGGGAAAATAGTAAAAAGCAAAAGCAGTTCCACGGAGCAATTTATGGAATGGATGTTATTCGTAGGGATCGTCCTGATCTACTTCGCCATGCAATTGTGGATTTTGCCGAAGTTAGGCATAAACACTTGAATGAGCAGATCATCGTGCTCGGTCGAGCAATCCAAGAAGCACCATTCAGACGATGTGGATGCACCAGATTCAAAGTGACGTGAGTCTGTTCAGAGGTCTGTCCGTAGAAAGTTTTACTCTGGTCTGATAGCTTAAACGCTTGTCTTTGATCATTGGTGGGAAACATATGAAGATTCAACTTATCGAGACACTGGCAGAACTTGATGGCGGGGAATTTCTAGAGATTTTTCCCGGACCATTCAAAGGACGCTCCTGGAACGAGCAATCTGTTTATCTCGAAGACAATGCTTTCGCGCTAATCGAGCCGATAGTCAAACGCCATGTTCCCAACTTCGATCATCGCGCTAATACTGCTATCGATCGCGACAGCTGGACTGCGATAATCAGCGATCTAACGGCCTTGAAGTTACAGCTTGCCGGTGCTAAGTCTTTAGAAGGCGCAATTCTCAGCCTTCGCGATGATAGCATCAAGGCAGAGTTCGAGGCTGACTTTCAGAACAATGTAGGTCGATTGACAGGCACGATAGATAAGCTTGTTGCCTGGTTAAATCGGGAACTCGAAAGTCAGCCTGTGATCTCCGTCCTCGGTATTTGATCATTCGATCGCAACTGGTGGCTAAGCATACGATTCTTGCTTGCACATGAGGTCATTTTTCCATAAGATGCGGCATCTATTTTTGTCACGTATGGACCCTGCAAGATCGGGAGCTGCCTGTTGATTTCTGAGCTTTGTTGGCTGCTCTTCTCATTTCTTCGACCTCCTGTGGCTTGGTGTGCCGAAGGGAACAATTTATTAGCAGTTTGAAGCTTGCAAATCGGAAGCACGGACTCTGTATAATTTTCAATATTGAATTCGGGCATCAAAATGAACACCGACAGCGATCACTGCTACGCTCTTGGCCCTTCAGAACGGACCGTTCTCACATTGGACGGTCGTGTGTTAATGGTGCCGGAAGGATGGGTGTTGCTTCCTCCCGGTGATGCGGCCCTAACTCGCCGCGTCAAGGCCGCCGGCGAGCATTGGACGGTTCAAGAGAAGAAAGGACGAAAGATTTTTTCAAGGGGTGTTTGGGTATCGAGTAAGACGATCGAGCGCATAAAGGCTGAACTCACAAAGGAAAGATCGACTCCAAAGTATCAAAAACGAAAGGCGGCTGACGCTTCCCGCCGCGAGAAGTCTCAGGCCACCTACGTAGATGACTTCTTCGGCACGGTGCTTGCTTACCTGGATTTTCATCCGCGACACTTTGAGCTGGAAGAACGGTTGGCACGAGCCGTTGTGGATCATGCGACCCCGGTGGGAAGCGGAACAGTCGCGCGCACGAAACGAATTTCCATCGAGGACCGAGCTGAAGCCGCAGTGCTAGCCTGGATGCGCCACAACACGACCGACTATGAGACAAGGACAATTCCGCGAGTGAAAGGTAAGCGACGGGAAGTGCGACGAATGCTGGCAAAATCCTCCAAACGATTGCTCGATCAATATCGCCGGGGGCAAGTAGTGCCGGACGGACCGCTTGAGTTGGCACTAGCCAATGTATCTGAAGCGAAAACAGGACATAGCAATGATTTTTTGTGATTGTAGATTTTAAAGTTGGAGGACCGGAGGAGTCGCGTATGGATTGAAAATTGTCCGGTCGAAGCTTCTAACACCGTGATTTCTGCGAAAGCCAATGATACAGTCAATTCATGATTGATGTCACCAACACTAACTTAGCCGTGGTCAACTTAGGCTTTTGTTAGGTTTACTTACGAACTGCCGATGCGGATGCAATAGAACGTTATTCAGGTTTGCTCTGATTTCCTCTACTGAGCGGTAGCGGTCAACTGGTTGTGCTTCGGTGCACTTCGAGACGATGTCATCGAAGCTCGGGTCGCAATCTTTCACAAGAATGGGATGAAGTTGGGTTATTGGCTCTGGCTCAGATCCAGTCAGGAGATAGAAAAGTGTACAGCCAAAAGCGTAAATGTCGCTCTGCGGAGTGTTTCGACCGCGAAACTGTTCAGGCGCCATGTAGCTGTGTTTGCCGACGATTGTAGAGCTTGTCGAGGCATCGTCGGTTTGTTGTGCGACCATGAAATCGATCAGCTTTAGCGTCCCGTCTTTGGTAACCATGATATTGTCAGGCGTAAAATCACGATGCACTATAGGTGGTGACTGATTGTGCAGATATGCCAGTATTTCGATACAGACGTTTGCATACTCGAGAGCCATGGCATCGCCGAGCGGTCCATGCTCCGCTACTGTCTGCTGCAGCGTTGCGCCGTCGATGTATTCGAGAACTAGATAAGCTCTGTGATCGTCCAGAAAAAAATCTATCAGTTTTACAATTGAACGATGATCCAGCTTCGCGAGCATGCGTGCTTCATTCTCGAATCTCTCGATCGCTTGTTTGCGCACCTGGCGATCTACATAGATAGGCAAGATATACTCTTTCAAGACGACGAGCGAACCATCTGACTCACTGGCGAGAAAGGCGCTGCCCTGACCGCCTGCGCCCAATAGTCGGATGAGCCTATAACGGCCCTGGCGTACGCAACTTCCCTCCACAAGCGGATTGAGACGCTCACGTCGTGGTGGCGCAGACAGTGCCTCCAGCCACAGCATGGTATAAGTAGGACTTTTTCTGTCCTGGGAAACGGCGTCAAATATGTCCTTATTGAGCTCATTAATAGAGAGTCCATACCACTTCTCGAGCGCCTCCAATACTTTCATCCACTGGTGGCGATTGGCAATTTTCCTGAGTTTGATTTTGTGGGTGGCACCGTACATGGTACTAAAACAAAGGAATTGCTCAAGGACACCGGCCTTCGTTTTGTCGGAAAGATAGATCCGTGATATATCGCTCCAGCGAATGCTTTTCCTCACTTTTTTCGAATTCAGATCCTTGGAAATGAATTGAATACCACTGTTGTTGAAGCTCAGGTGCGTACAACCGCGAAACATCGTAAACAGTGGCACGACAAGAAGAGCAAGGACGCCTTTGCTGTTGATTAGAATAGAAAACATTGACCCGCCAAAAATCTTCCAAAATACCACTACAAACCAGATGATGATAAAGGAAGCGACTACTTCGTGAACGTGGGTCTTCTTTTGTTTTTCCGCTTCGGAAGAATGATCTTCGCAGTTGCCATTAGGCCAGAGTCCAATTGTAATTGTCTCGTCCGGGTTTGAATGAGTGATAGCAGCATGATGTTCTTGATGCCAATTCTCGACCGAAGACTTCTCATGGTTCACTTCCTCGGTCTGATCTCTTTCCTCAAACTCGGATTGAAGATCACACTTCCAATTCGATGTGTTCTCAATTCTCATGACGTATGCCCGATAAGCCAATGCGTGGACCCTTTGCGATTGCTCAGCGCCAGCGCTTCCTTGAGAGTGCTCTTCATTTGGCAAGCGGATCTTATTCGTTGCTCGACCTCTAGATCAGTAGCACGCGCCACTAATTCATCAACTACGATTGAGACATCCGAATTGTTCGACCGAGGGTGGCAGGGGGCAAGAGGTTCTGGCTCGCTTCCCGTGAGCAAGAATTGCATGGTTGCGCCCAGCGCGTAGATGTCACTTGCCGGCTCCGCCCTTCCGCGAATCTGCTCCGGCGGCATATAGGCGTGTTTTCCTACGAGCGTCCCGGTGACATTGGCCAGGTACTGATTGGAAGCTCCGAAGTCTATAACAACGACTTTTCCAAGGTTGGTTAGCACAAGATTGTCCGGTGTAATGTCGCGGTGAACTACCGGTGTTGACTGACTGTGCAGGTAGATCAAGACATCAGCTACTTGCGAAGCCCAATCGAGCACCAATCGCTCTGATTGCGGGCCTCGCTGCGTTACTAGTTGTCGCATATTGAGCCCGTCTACGTATTCCAAAACGATATAGCTTCTGCCCGCCTCTATAAAAAAATCGTGCACCGAAGCAATACCTTCATGATTGAGGCTACTGAGCAATTTAGCCTCGCGAGCAAACAGCTCCGTCGCCTTGTCTCGAATCGCCGGAGAACAGTTTGAGGGAATTACGGATTCCTTTACGACAACACGGCCCTGGATGCTGTCATCGGCAAGATATATAGCCGAAAAACCTCCAAATGCAAGTTGACGGACTATCTGAAGAGTGCCCGATCGCAACTGCAATCCGGGCGCCAGAGGCACGAAGGTCGGTGCGCTGAAGCGTTTAGCCAGCTCGTCTTCAAATAGTTGAGTATGACTGAAACCTTCACTCCCGTAGTTTTCCGCCTGCAAACCATCGCGCAACGTTTGAACCGCCGTAGACCAGACAGCTGATGGCGCCCACGCTTCAATTGCCAAAAGCAATTGTTCCATATCGTTATGCGACACCGCATCCAGTGCCACTGCATCGCGCCTTCCTCTAGACTCCAGGATCACATGTGATGGTCTGCAAGATTTCAGACCCAATTTGACTGCTTTGAGTTCACCCCATGGCACCCATCGAGAAGAGCCGACACCGAAAAGTGAAGGCGGAAGACCAATTCCATCCTCATTCAACAAGATGGCCGCGCCCTCGGCACGGGTCATGGCGACACGATACGGGACATAAACATAGATCAGGCCGCCGACAATACCGATCAGGAATTGGGCAAGCAGAAGGTAGCCACCGAACTGTTTTGGTATACCAAGGATTGAGCCTGCACCCGCAAAGATGAGATAGCTCGCTGCCGCTCCGACCAGTGCCCAGAGCACATAGAAGGCTCCGGCAGCCTGTTGGCCGGCTTGTTTTACAGGAATGGTTAACTCGAATCGGGTCATAGTAAGCTCATTTACGTCCCCTTGGCAACCATGATAGCGTCTAGTTACCCTTTTTTGACTCTACTTAATCCCTTCTTGATATTTAGCTTGCCTAGTGCTTGTGAGTGCCAGGATGAGAACCAACGATGCCACAAATTCTCAGACTCGCGGCCGAGCGAACGGACTGTGTACGCCCACGGCTGCCAGGTCTAGGATGCAATTCACCGATAGAGGCGGCATGCTTGAATGATTGTCGGCTGCCGTTGTGTGCAAAATGAAACGGCCGGCGCACGATGCGATTACATGCAGTCGCTATTTACTACGGCAAGAGTGTAAGATCGAACTCGAATTCTCATGACGATTAGGGAGCGCGATTATGGTTGACCAATCCTTCCAGCATCACAAATGTTGTGGTCCTGGCTATGCTTCGCCGGAAGAAGCGACCAGAGCACCCCGCGAAAAATTGCTGTACACCGTTTGTATTTATCAGGGTACTGATGTCAATGCGCCTGACTATCTCGCGACCATAGACGTCGATCCTTCATCAAAGACCTACTCACAAGTCATTCACAGACTCGAGATGCCCAACCTTGGTGACGAATTGCATCACTTCGGATGGAACGCATGCAGCTCTTGCCATGGCAATCCGCACAAGTCTCGGCGTTTTGCGATTTTGCCTGGTAATGCCTCATCGCGTATTCATATAGTCGACATGGAGGAGCCGCGCGCTCCAAAGATTCACAAGGTGATCGAGGCGCAAGAAATCAAGGATAAAACCAAGCTTTCTGCACCACATACAGTGCATTGTTTACCTGACGCTATAGTAATCTCAATGCTCGGAGACGAAGATGGTAACGGCCCAGGTGGTTTTTTGACACTTGATGAAGACTTCAATGTTACCGGTCGTTGGGATCGGGGCATTAACGGCATGCGCTTCAACTATGATTTCTGGTATCAACCGCGTCACAACGTGATGGTAAGCAGTGAGTGGGCAGCACCTAAAACATATAAGAGTGGATTTAAACTAGAAGATGTCCAAGCCGGCAAGTACGGCAGCCAAATACATTTCTGGGATTGGTCCAAACGCGAAATCGTCAAGAGCGTGGATCTCGGTGAAGGCGGCTTGATACCGCTGGAGGTGCGTTTCCAGCACGACCCCGAAAGTACACATGGATACGTCGGAGCTGCGCTCAGTAGCGCCATGTGGCACTGGTACAAATCCAATGGCGATTGGGCCGTCGAGAAAACTGTCGCCATCGAGTCGATCGAGGTCGAAGGATGGCCATTCCCGGTGCCCGGGTTGGTCACCGATTGGTTGATTTCGATGGATGATCGATTCATGTACCTCAGCAATTGGCTGCATGGCGATATCCGCCAATACGACATCAGCGATCCATCCCATCCAAAGCAAGTCGGACAAGCCTGGTGCGGAGGTGTTCTTGGAAAAGCTCCGACCGTGAGGGGGCATAAGTTGTCCGGCGGACCGCAGATGCTGCAGCTCAGCCTGGATGGAAAGCGCCTCTACGTGACAAACTCGCTTTTCAGCGTTTGGGACAATCAGTTTTACCCGGACATCGCCAAAGATGGATCGTATCTATTACAGTTGGATTGTGACACTGAAAAAGGCGGGCTGAAAATCAACGAAGATTTCTACGTCGATTTCGGCAAAGAGCCGAAAGGTCCCTCACGTGCCCACGAGATGCGATATCCAGGCGGCGATTGCACATCGGATATTTGGCTATAGCTATCTATCTTCAGACAGATTGAAGGACGGTCGGTCCGGATAATTTCGAACGCACTTGCTTTAATTGACTGTTTTTCCCTGGTCCGGGCTAATACAAACGAGTATTGCCTTCCTTCAAGACCAGACATCCGGAAATTTTGTCGTGAAGTGTCTGTCTATGGTCGGAGAGGAAAAACATCAGATATCCGAGATAGAAAACACCCGATAAGAGGCTTGCTCCATATCGCGCCAGGGCACGCATGAATGTGATTCGCTCGCCGCGGACGTCTACGACCTTCAAATCCATCTTCATCTGGCCAAATGTGGCTTGCATCGTCGAATGCATAATACATTTGTAGAGGATCACAAATAATGTGACGAAAAAGATCCATCCAAATATCCAGGGCTGGACTGCCTGGAGTTCGGTTGCCGTGAACGGACTCATAGATGAATGATGCGCCAAAGCTGGGCATGCCTGTATGACCAGCACGAAAGATCCCGAAGATACTGAGGTGAGGATAAAGCTATCAATCAAGTGCGCTACAAAACGATCCACGAACCCTGCGTATTCAACTTGGCGTGATAGTCCGCTGGAGGCATATGGTGTCCCGCAGTATCTGCATTTGGAAAAGTCGGTCATGTCAGCTTCACGGCACTTGGGGCAGACTCGCTTCCTTACGGTTGTGGCTTGATTTGTCATTTGCGTAATACCTTTATATACTCTCCGACTTACATTCGTTTCTATGATGAACGTCGGCAAGGTGCGATAGCGAAAACGGGGTAATAAAGACGATCGGAGCAACATTGTTGGCACCACGGACGGTGCTACAAACGCGCCAACCTAAAATTGACTCACTGTATTTTTTCTGGTAGTAAACTGGTGTGAAAATGCGACATTGATAGATTAACATCGCTCTTGACATCCGGGCATTCGATTAACCTACCTTTAATTATTTGGCTCAGGCGGCGGTATCAAGTCAGCTAGTGTGGCTATACTTGATGCCGGGCGAAAACCCTCGAGGGATTTCCACCTGTTGCGTAAGAACGCCGCGCCGTATCCATGAAGACCTTCTCCAAGCAGGTGGAGTGTACATTCAAGCGAAGCTCCTCTCCGACGCACAATCTATTCTCTCGATCTTGAGTGGCCTTGCCACCGCGCAGGTAAGCTCCTTTTGGGAATTGATTTTGAAAATAACTTCGAACTTTGACTTACCATCGGTGCCTGTGGGGATTTTAGAGATCCGGTAATCTGCAACCGGTTTTCTAGAATAATCTTCGAGCCAATAGAGTTCGAGCATGGCTTCTTTATTGCTATCAACAGCGTACGGTTTTTTGATTGAAGTGGGGATGGGGTAATCTGCCTCGATAATACAGCTTGTCGTTCCGTCAGACAGTCTCACATGAAGCGATTTTCCGAGCATGTCTTTGGCGAACAACCAATCGGGGAGCGCATCAATCGTACGCTTCATGCTGCGGTATTCTTCTGTGTCTTCGATTGGGTGACGTTTATGTTCTTTCGCACTTTTGTCAATCGCCTTAATGCTTACCCCCATTACCACTGGGATATAGATTAACAAGACGAATGCGTATCGAAACCATGACTCGATGGGAACGGTTAGCACTACGACCGCGAATCCCCACAATCCGATTGTCAGAAACGGCAGGAACGGCTTCTTCCTAAAAGGCTTCGTCCATTTCTGTAGGTCTTCGGGCTTCCTCGCGACTAGCGCTTGCATTTGAAGAAAAAAAAGCATCCCAAACAGTGCTGTGATGACTGTTGCCTGTTGAGTGTCTGAGCACTTGCTCAACACCCAGCCCAAGAAGCAGAGCATGCTCCCACCGCTTGCGCCAATGAAGCCTGCCATGAAGAGGAGCATTCCCCATGCAAGTTGCTTACGGCTATGGAAACTTGGATCCATGATGTCCATAGTCTCACTTTGCCCTCGAGCGCGAATCGGGGTTTTCCCTGAATTTTGGAACAGCGATGGTGCGGAACCTGAATATTTTGGTTGTACACTGTTGAAGAACACACTCGCTGACTGTGGGAGGTATTATTGTGGGCTATGAAATATAACGATAGAGTAGAATCGGAAAGCGCCGTTTAGAGCGTAAAGCTCGGACTTTGCCCCTGCGTTTCAGACGGACTCTTCGAGCCCAGCTCGATCATCCAGCTCGAGAGCGTGCTCTCGCCTTGAATACCGCCAGATCTACGTTGATTGCTCCCGCGCCTTGCTTCTCTTTTGATGCGTTTAATCGAGTCGATGTTCGCTGCAAAATGTCTTTGACCTCTTGTAATTTCAGTCGAGGATTTTGTTCCAACATTAATGCCACTATGGCTACTACCACGGCGCCGCGAAGGACGTGCCGGTTGCCACCGCGGCGTCGAACATTCTTGCGTTGGTGCCATGGGCGCTGACCGTAGGCAAGAAGCGACCAAAGCCCGGTGACGAAGATTTCGCTACGGTATCGTCACGGCGATCGACAGGGGTTTTACCAATGTCTAAGAAACAGATGCTTTCTGGTAGGTTGGGGGTAGCAGGTCCACAAGACCAACTTTCGAGATCGAATTCACGCATGGTCAATTTCCCTCTTTAACCGCAAATTTGGCTCTTAAGAAGCGTACCTGGGAATTGTTGATAAATTGGTCAGCGCGCATGAAATCTCCCAGATGTTTCTGTTAGATCGCTTGGTGGCACATCGTTCTTCGCATCGAAAAGAAGTTGAAGAGATTGAACGAGCGTTCTTCGTCGGTTAGTTCATATCATTGGTTATTACACTGTGATGATCGGCTGATCAGTCACCGATCCATACAGACGATCAGATATCGAATTTTGCCGTCTGAAGATCTTCATCAGCTGAGATGGTGGGCTGCTCTATGATGCCTGTCGCCGAAATTTCGAGACCTTTTTGGAATTCGATTGAACGTGTTGCTTTCATTCCGATTTTCAAAATGATCTTCGGGAAAGCGCCTTATTCATGATTTCCCATCGTCTCCGAAGCTGAGCTTTCTTCCGCGCGATCGGTCGTCTTGCTCGCCTGTACTCGATCCTTCTCTGCTAAATCCAGGCGTCCCATCTTTTCGTAAGCCCGGCTTCGTCCTTCGTAGCTTGCTCGGCAATGCTCGGGACCCAGCTCGATAGATTTCGAGTAGTCGCGCACCGCTTGCTCGTACTGCTTAAGATTCGAGTGTATGTCACCGCGTACGCGCAAGGCTTCGTTGTTCTCTGGATCGATCGCAAAAACACCGGATATCTGTTTCAATGCTTCTTCATTCCGTCCTACCTTTGCCAGCAAAATTGCACTGGATGTGAGTGTTTGAGTATTCTTAGGATTTGCCTTCGCCGCGCGGGCATAATCGGCAAGCGCCTCCTTTGTGCGTCCCATTCTGTCCAGAAGATTAGCGCGAACAGCGAATCCGATTGACTTCGATGGTGGTACAAGGCACTTATTCATGTCCGCCAAAGCCAACTCCAATTTCCCTTGATCGGCATACAATGCGGCTCTGAATCTGTACTGATCTTTGTATCGAAAAACATCTACAGTCGGTGCATCTTTGGGCGGAATAACTTCAAGTCCCTGTGTGAGGGCCGCGATCGCGTTGCCGTACTCCCTTCGACGTTGATAGAGGCTGGACAGGATTGTATACAGCTCATTCGTTCGATAATTGAGACGACTTGCGGTTTGCAAATCATTGATTGCATCTGTTTCTTCACCAGATGCGGAATAATAAACGCCGACACCTCGCAAAAAGTATGCCTCACCCAGTTGGGGCTGGCGCTTAACGACTGAATCGGCCAGACGAAAAGTCTCTTCAAACTCTTTGTTTTGGTACGCCGTTCGCGCGGCCTCAATGGCCTGGTCCGGCGTGAGCATCGAGTAAGTAGATGAACTTTCATCTTGCGGATATTCGTTGGTTGCCTTGTGGGATGCATCCTTCATTTTCATGCTCTGCTTTTTGCTGGCATCACCTTTGGTATCTTCTATGGCGCAGGAACTCAGCATTGAGCCGATCAATGAAATTACCGCGACCGTGAAAAAGGTCGGACGGTGCCCAAATCGGTGGAGAAAGTTGCGCTGAGACCAAGCGAACATCCAGCGCTCGTCTCCTATCTGCAGCAGGAAGTAGGTTTTCTTGTGTTGCTTGAGGTTTCCCAAAATCATCTAGATCGCCGACTTGCTAGCCACTAAAAACGCCACCATATTCACTTTATTCTTGCACATTTGAGCTGACGATAGAATCGTCAACCAGCTAAATCATATACCCGAACCTGAATTCACACTATTGATGCCTGCGTTTCGGATATTAGTTGTTCAGTTTGCTCGACAGTACGATATTATGTCAACAATTCCCGCGTTCATCATTCGAGAATCAGCCCATAAGAGATGAATAAACGTAGCTCGCTTCTAGTCAAGTTATTGGTTTTGGTCTCGCTGCCATTGTTTGTTGAGGTTGCCTTTGTTGTTCTGCTGTCGGTTTTGCAATTGCAGGCAGAGGAGGACATCAGGCGGTATCAAACTTCTCGCGAGATCATCTCACAGACCTGGAAGGTCGGACAATCAGTGTTCGGCGCCTGCTCCGCTGGATTCTGGTGCCTAGCTAACAAGAACAGTGTGTATGTGGATAATTACTGGAAGGTGAGGAGAGAGACCACACCAATTATTGAAGAGTTCAAGACTACGGTTTCGACTGAAGAACCTGAGCTCAGAAAGTGTGCTCTGGACCTTGCCAATCGTGCAAATGTCGTTCTGCGAATGTTCGACGCGAATTTGGATGCCGAGGAAGTGAACTGGGCCGATGTTCGTCTCCTGCAGCGACAGTGGGCCCAACTCGCCAAAGACCAGGTTTTTATCATCAAAGGACAACTGAAAAAGTATCCTGAATCAGTGGAGACTAAGTGGCGCACGAAGATAACCAATAGTCTCTACCTTGGTCTCGTCATCAGTGTCGTCGTTACCTTTGCATTGATGATAGTTTTGTACCGCAACATCATCGATCGGATTGGGGTCATGGTGCAAAACACGAATCGCGTGTATCAAAAACAGCCATTGTTGGAAAAGGTGAAAGGCAATGATGAGATTGCGCGACTCGACGAATTTTTTCACGGGATGTCAGACAAACTTGTGGAGTCGGACAAATTCAGGAAGAGCTTTCTGTCCATGGTCACGCACGATTTGAGAGCACCTCTAACGAACCTCGGCTTCTTTCTGGACATGGTTCGCGAAGGACTTTATGACGATAATCTTGATTCTCTTAAGTACCGCGTCGAGAATCTCGGACCCGAGTTAGAGAGAATCAACAGGCTTCTCGACGGATTGCTTCAAATCGATAAAGCCGAGTCTGGTCATCTAGAGCTGCAACTTACCGATATCGACGTGCACGCGATGATAGACAATTCGATCAATTCGATTATTGAGCTAGCCCACGGCAAAGAGATCGATGTAACAGTCGAGATCCACGAGGCCGCTAGGATCCGGGGAGACGTTGATCGTCTGTCGCAGGTGCTAATCAACCTCTTAGGTAATGCCATCAAATTTACACCGGCTGGTGGAGCGATCAACATTCGAGCAAGTCAATCCGACGGTTCCTGCAGCATATCGGTATCGGACACAGGACCAGGAATACCTCGTGACCAGATGGACTGTATCTTCAAGCTTTATCATCAGAGTAAAGCCGAGCATGCCAAATCAGGATTTGGATTGGGACTGACGATTTGCAAGTCGCTGGTTGAGCAGCATGGTGGCAGAATCGGCGTAACTGCAAATAAATCCGGTCCGGGCACCACGTTTTGGTTTTCAATTCCATCTGTGTAGAGGATTGGTCGCTTTTTCCATCCTCCGCGTAAGTAGGTGAAATTGGCGCCCGATCGTCAACTGCCGCGAAAAAAAGTTAGACCGAATTCGGTCAAAATCCCTGCGAATTTGACGCCCGATCGTCAACGGCCGCGAAAAAGGATAGTCAGCACCGGGCTTCGCGCAGTGCCGCAGTTGGTGCTTACAGTCGGAACCAAAAGAGCTAACCTGGGATGATGCGATAGCCAAAGTTGGGTACTGTATCGACAACTGGTGCTCCTGTATGTCCTTCCAGCTTTTCTCGAAGCCGGCTGACCGCCATTCGGACGCTGCTCACTGTGACCTCTGCCTCGGAGTTCCAGACGGAGCCGATAAGAGCATCAACACTAAAAACCTGCTCGGGGTGTCTCAGCAGGAACTCCAGCAGGGCGAACTCTTTAGCAGTGAGACGGAGCTCCTCACCGTTAATCGTGACCTTGTTAAGTGAGAAGTCGAGTGACAATTGTCCCATGGTCAGATTGTTCCGCACCGGCGCTATTGTTCTGTTAAGTAGAGATCTGACGCGAAGAGCCAACTCTTTCGGGTGAAACGGTTTTGTCAGATAATCGTCCGCGCCACAGTTGAAGCCGCGTTCTTTTTCTTCAATCGCCTTTCGAGCGGTTAGCATCAAAATCGGAGTTGCAAAACCCTCGTCTCGATACTTTTTCGCTATATCCGGACCTTGCAAGCCTGGCAGCTCCCAGTCGAGAACGATAACGTCGAATCCGAAGGAGCGCATCAAGTTAAGCGCTTCAAACCCATTGTCGGCGCTTTCTACCACGTGGTTCTCTTTGCGGAACCAGAGTTTGATCATTTCTACCAGCTGCTGATCGTCATCAACGATTAGAATTTTGGCCATGTCAGTCCTGCTATCGCCGAACATTGCCTCCAACATACCACGTAGAGCTGGGCTGATCACTCGGCCAGGTACGCAGTTCTTTTCTGAAACGAAAGAAAGTTTAGTATCGAGCAAAAAATTGTAGTGGCAATCAGATGATCGCTTTCTGTTTATGGGAGCGGTGGAAAATCGACGGTACGTTGTGTTTTCGTCAAACGCCTGACCATCAACGATTGTCGAGCTATTTGGAAGTCAAGCAATGGTCGTTAGTTGACAAGGAACATGCACTGATTGATGTTGTCGGCTGCAACTACACGCTAACTTCGTTTTGGCAGTTGACATCTAAATATGGAGCGACTTTACTCAAGCTCACATAGCGAGGAGGAGCTTCTTGTGATCTGGATTCTGGCAGTTCGAAAAACGATGAACTGTTGTCACCGTTGCATCACTTCTGATGTTAGAGCTCTCAGACACGAATTTTTTCTTGGCTAATTCTTCTTCTGCACGAATAGTGAAAAAGCAAATTCCGGCAAGGAATGACAATGACATGGACAGAAGAAAGATTCGAAGCATTCTGCAATGTTCTCCTTTGCTTATCTGAGGCTCACGACACAAAGGCAATTTACGGAGCACGCCAGACCACCGCATCTATCATTCACGCAGCGGCCTGATTTCACAATCGTGATTGTACGAATATTGACAACGTTCTGGGAACACCAGGCATATGGGAATGTATGCAGAATTTAAACCGAATTCGGTCAAAGTGTCCTGGAAAAAGCGAACGCGATCGGCAAGAGAGCGGAAAATTAGTTAGACCGAACTCGGTCAAGTTTCCTGCGAAAAACGCGCAGCTTCGTCAAGCCCGGTTCGGAGCTTAACCGAATCGAGTCCGACCCAGTTGCAAATCCTGATTACAGGTGGGACTCCTGTCTGGCATGTGGTTGCTTTTTGAAGGATCAATCTGTGTCTATCTAGGATCCATCTTCACGGATGTGAGGGAATCGACAATTCTCCCGATGTTAGAAGAGCACCGGTGATCTCCTTCCAGATCGCGTATACCTGTTCAGACAGTGGCTCATATGACTGAAAATCGAAAGACGGCGAAGATGCAAAGGCTGCAGCCATATCGTCCAAGATGAGCCGGTGTGTCGTGAGGAGATTCAGGATCATCATCTTCACATGCGGAATGTCCTCTACTCTATCGACGTCGAAGAAGCGTATAGTCCAGATACCGCCTTCGGTGGCATTCGTTCTGTGCGCCATTGACAGTGCCGATGGATGTACGGACAAGCAGAGTGTCTCGTACTGCTCGATTACCTTCGGCGACATATTGTTCTTCACGAGCTTGTAGACCATGAAGTTCTTCACATACTCTACTATTTGCTCGTCCTCTTCCATTGCACTCCAGATGTCTGCTTTGGTTGGATTCTTCGAGATCTCTATCAAACACGCCGCTGATTCTATCGATCTCCTGAGATGAAAGCTTGAGTCTGTAAGATATCCTTTGCATAGCGAATTCATCCCTTTGAGAAGATCCTGAGCAATCAATTGACAGAAGTTGTTGATCGCAAGGTATGGATTTTCTCCTAGTTCCATTGCTGCTTTTTCGACGAAAGAAGTAAAAGAGCCGTGCAACCGAAACACATGATCGAATGCGACCAGCACATCGCCAAGCATTCGAATATTTGCTTGAAAGTTGTTGTCCTCGATCCTGGCAAGTTCCAGCAGCTCGTCAGTTGGTCTTTCTCTCTTAATCAGAGTCATGTTGCTCCTCAGGGAAAGGAACGCCTATTGCAATCGTGCATCACGTTGTCCAGTGACACCGGCGATTGAGTCGGTTATAGCTTATCTAACATCAATTGTCCACGATCCGCTGCGGGCGAACCTCTGGTTGAATGCAGCGGGGCGCAGAAGGAACGTTCGAATCGATTAGTCCATCAAAAGATTGAAATCCGGGCCGAAAACAACCCTAATTTTTCCAGGGCGACAGTTGTATTTGTGGCTATTCATTCACGCAAGCCATATCGACTGCTGAAAGAAAACTGAAAGCGCATGGAGACATTTGGGGACAATTCGAGGACAAAGGAAAGACGCCGTGTCTTTATGCAAATTGATAAGGCGCACTCAACCGAAATATGACGCGCTTGACGACATCAGATGTCGAACATGTCGATAAGCTGGAGGGGAAATGGTTTTTGCAAGGACGGTATCAAAGACGGTTCTGATACCAGTCAATCCATGGCTCATGCTGGTCGTTGTGGTGAATCTTGGCTTGGCGACTCAATCAGCACAGGCAATCCAGACATCGTGTGAGCCGATAGTCTGTCAGAACTCGTTCCGGCAGCTGGTATCCGATGTGCATAAACCCTCTGACAGTAAGGCATCGAATGAATTTACAGTCCCTGAATGCAACAACTCAAGTTTGAAAGGCGATGCTGCTCTCAAAATCGACGGTGATGAAACATCGCTCGTCTTCCTGACAATCGGTCTTGATTCGAACAATACGATAAATATCCCGACCTCTGCCGGTAAAGTTAAATCGAAGTTCTCCGAGCAAGTGGTAGTCCCGGACAATTTGGCTTCACCAATTACGATCAAACAGATACCACATGCGACATTCAACCAGGCAAAAGCTATTTGTGAAGTGATCTTGAGCATTGCATCGACAAGACAAAAGAACGGTGGCAAAGTAAAAAACGTCTCGGTTCCTTCATTGTTGTACCTCGATGTTATGATGGAGCTCCAGAATAGAAAAGCATCTGTAATGCCGCCTGGTGAGATGCCTCCTGCAAAGGCTAGAGTGAAGTTTCAACTCCAATCAGGCAACAACGGTATCAAGCAGTTTGTTTTCCTCAGGTAGTGCTTAAGTCTTGATTCGCCATACTTAGTCTCGGCACAGGACGTCTTCGTTCATCAATAGTGTCTTTTAATGGGCGGCGAATGCTTGATAGGAATTGAAGGCGTGGCACCGAGGCGGAGATACGTTCTATCGGCGCGACGTCAACTGCGGTGAAAAGGGCCTTCGCGTCTCTGGAACGGGATTTGCTTGTGGGGTCTAAGCAAAATTGCAAGCGGATCAGGGTAAACCCCCTGACCGAACTTTCCCTCATATGGAAAATTGTTCATAGGTGCCCATTTTTCGCTGCGTTTCACTGGAGAAAAAATAGATGATCAGTTTTCCAAGAGCTAACGTCTTGGCGGCTTCGCTGTGCCTGCTATCATTAACCTTCACCAATCCAGCATATTCGTCAGGTGACGGGGATGTCGGAATATACGGATCGGTCACCACATCTCAAGCCGCCAGGTCCGCCGCACAAGCTTTGCGCCGCCGTGACTGGAGCGCGGCTCAAACTGAGTACAAGAAGGCGTTAGGCTTTGACTCCGCGCAGGAAGATTTCTACTACGGACTCTATGAATCGAGCCGGCAACTCAAACAATGGGATCACGTCGCCAGGGCGTTAGAAGAGCTCTTCAAGAAGAAGCCTTCTTTGAAAAACGAACTCTCCTTTGAATATGGAGAATGCCTGTACAATCTCAACCGTTTTGATGAGGCCGAGCCGCTTTTGAAGCAATCGCTCAGCAAAGTAGATCGACCATCGGTGGTAGATCATAAACTGGTAATGCTGATCGAGAAAGGCGATCCACCGAACTCCGCGCCAGAAGTTGGGCGCATCATTGCCTGGACGGAACCGGAAAAGCCTGTGATTCCGCCAAGGAACGAACTCGCGCCTGAAAAAATCGACGAAGGTTCTCTTGAATCTTTGACATTTTTGAACGCGGTTGTGAAGTGCGAATGCATAGTAATTGCGGAGTTCAAAGGCTTTTCGTCGAAGTCACCTGTTTCGTTCCACCAACCACCGGAAGCGCTCTATAAGATCGAGCAGATACTCAAGGGCCCGCCTCTCAATAAATCGCTGCCTGTGACGTATGAATTTCACGAACACCTTCGTGGCCAGGGTAAGCCGGAAGATTGGAAATGGGATCCTAAAATGATGCCGAGTCAGGGCAGCCGCTGGATTCTATTTATCGAGAACGGAGTTCCGTTTGAAGGCGCGTTTGGGACATTCCACGGCTCGTTCGGACGACAGGAGCTGAATGAAGGAAACTTAGACAAAGTGCATCGCATAATTCAGGAGCATCAGGGGCAAGCGAAATAAATTCGAAGGTCCGGCATTGGCACCAGGAATCTCATTGATTCATGATCCTAAACGGGCTGTGAAGGACCTTGATAAGGGAATTTCTTGTAGCTGCGAAACTCGGTGGCATACCAGTTGCGAGCGAAGGCATACGAAGTGTTGGGAAAAACGGATCTGGCCTCGGTCAATCAAGAGAAGTCGAGACAATTCGGTCAGCGTTGGGACGATGAACGATGAGCATAACCTCCTACCTAGGGTTTTGCCCAGGTCCGCTTTAAAGGCCACCCCAGCATCTTCCTTTAAGAGCTGTTGCAAAATAGAGGTGTGACTCCCGCACGATTCGAAGCTGTCTGCTAGATTGGAAGAGGGGGCGGGGACTGGTGTGATGTCTGAAATGCATCCTCAGGATGAGTACTCGGCGATCAATGCTATCATCCACGACCTCGGAGCCCAATGGTCGCAGAATGCGCGTGCCATCAAATTCGATATAGAGTTCAAAGCAATCGAAGATGAGAGAAGGCGTGTCGCTAAGGAGATTCACGACGAAGTTCTGCCTTTACTTGCTCGATTGATCCGTTCAATTCAGGGAAGAGAAGACGGAGAATCTTCGTCTGCATCAAGCGCTGAGTTGATCGACCAACTGCATCTCACTGTGGCGGCATTTCGAGATCAGCTGGCGGAGTTGCATGCCGTTGATCTCGAAGAGTTCGGCCTTATCTGTGCGCTCGGCAACATGTGCAAACGCTACTCGCGAGTTACCGGACGATCGATCGTTTTTTCAGAGAATGGCGAGGAGTGCACTCTAAATGAGCACCAGCAGCTTTGTCTCTATCGGGCCATCCAAACGGTCCTTCGAATGTTCGCGGCATCGAGCAACGACATACTGATTGTCAGCGCAAGTGGAGTCGATAACCGAACCGTAGTGACGATGAGATGCGTGGACAAACGAGTCTCTGCTGCCGATTGGCTCATGGAAAACATTGATTTTAATACCTTCGAATCGTGGTGCGCCATGGCTGGTGCAGAGATCAGATTTGCTGCCAAAGCTACGGGCAAAGAGCAGTTTCCGTATGAGGTCATTATTTCCGCGGCTGATTCACCGGCAGCCAACGATGAGGCATTAACGCGAGTCGGACAGATTTCTCTAGTCAGAATCAAGGAGCTTGATTCGATCATCGCGGCGGCGCAGGAGGAGTGGGCGGAGATACTGAATCGCGAGTGCGAACTGTTTCGGAAGCTGACCGTCGAAGTCGAGCGAAAAAAGATAGTTGAGAGTATAGAGAAGCTCATAACTCCACATATGCAGGAGGTCAGCGAGCTTGCCCGCAACTCCTCCGATACCCAGTTGCGCAAGGATGTGAAACAACGTATGCGCGTGATTGAAGAGGCGATGAACAGCGTGATTGCAGAGCTGCACCCATATCTTATAGACAAAGTCGGCCTGGTTTCGTCGCTACGCACGTTGGTAGCTCGTTTTCGGCATTCGACCCTGATCGAAACGACCATGATCTCCAATCTCTGGTCATATAGTTTCGAACCTCTGTCGATCGATACGAAATTCGCTCTCTATCGAGCTACGCAAGAAGCGCTTAATAACATAGAAAAGCATTCCGGCGCCACACGCACTCTGGTGACGGTTACTAAGAGTGCCAATCAGCTCGTTGTAAGCATAGAAGACAACGGCAAGGGCATCCAGCCTGCAAAGTACAATACCATGTCTCGAGGTTTGCGAATTATCAAAGAGCGCGCTGCTGCAGTTGGTGCCAATGTCCAGATCCAGAACTCGATCTCCTTTCAGACCGGCACGCTGCTTACAATTTCGCTGTCGTGTCCAGGTCTCGTTATCGATTCTCAAATGCTGTACAAGGGGATTGCGTCAAAATGAATAGGGTAATCCCCAACTCACAACTAAGTGCCACATCATACAAGCGACTCAAACGAATTGAAACAATCGGAATGTTGAGAACCGCATCTAATGCGCATCCTCATTACCGAAGATTTCATCCGGAGAGACGGAATATGGCCATTATAAATTTGATGGAGAAGCAAATTAACTGCAAAATTGTCTACTATGGCACCGGTCTTGGTGGCAAAACCACCAATCTCAAATACATATACAGTCAATTGTCTCCGCAGACGCGTGGAGAGATAGTGATGCTGCAGACCGAAACAGAAAGAACTCTGTTTTTCGATTTCATGTCCCTGGATTTAGGAACGGTAGCAGGCTTCACTACTCGATTCTCATTATATACGGTGCCAGGTCAGGTCGAATACAACGCCAGCAGACGATTGATACTCAATGGTGCTGACGGAATTATTTTTGTCGCCGATTCGGACGTTTTGCGCAGTTCTGAAAATATTGAATCGTTGCACAACATGGACGATAACCTCGGCGAATACGGGTTGACCCTGGATAGTCTACCGTGGGTTATTCAGTACAACAAACGTGACATTTCCAGCGCCATGTCACTCGACCGACTGGAACGAGAATGTAATGTCCATAACGTTCCGAGCTTCGAAGCGATAGCTATGGATGGACGTGGAGTATTTGCCACATTGAAGGCGGTAACAAAGCAGGTGCTAAATAGGTTGAAATAATGATAAACACTACAGCGACTCACCAACATGGACCCATCACCAGCACGACAATCGTCATCGCTGACGATCAAGAACGCGAGCGAACCTGGCTCAAGGAGCTATTGACTCAAGGATTGGTCAATCATGGTCCTATCTATGAGGCCGAAGACGGACAGCGCGCCTGCGAGCTTGTCAGAGAGCTGAAGCCGTCTCTCGTTTTTCTGGATATCGAGATGCCTGTGATGTCCGGTGTCAAGTCTGCTGCGCGAATCCTGAAAGAGCAACCGCAAATGCCGATAGTAATACTTTCAAATCATTCCGACGAGGTGTTCGTTCGACAGCTCTGGAAGCTGGTGCCACCGACCGGAGCATTCGGCTATGTCTTGAAAGATTCGACCGATCAACAGGTCATCGATGCTGCCAAAGCCGTTCTTGGAGGCGACTGCTGGATTCACCCGCGCATTCAGCGGATCGCGAGGCGCACCGAAAATGGTGCTACTGGACTGACAGAGGCGGAGTTCGAGGTGTTGATCTGTATTGCAATCGGTTTTACAGATAGAGCGATCGCCAAGCGCCTCTATATAACCGACAAAGCCGTTCAAGCTCGTTTGAAGTGCTTGTACACCAAGTTTGGAATCTCTGTAAAAGGGGCATCGGAAGATGACGAATATAACCACAGGTGTCGGGCTCTGAATCTTGCCTTCAGACGCGGACTGATCAACAGGGCTGAGCTCTCCGATTGGGAGGAGGAGTTCTGGGTGTAGTTTGATAATGGCAAAGCCAGCGTTTGCCTGATGATAGTCAGAGCACTCCTGTTGCCAGGAAGCAGACACCAATTCTAGATCTGGTATTGTCTACGGTATCATCTGGGCTTTGAGTCCATGCGCCCTCGTCTTGGTTGGGTTCGATTGTTGCGTCGGGCTTAAGCGATAGGCTCAGATCGTCAGAACCGAGCGAAAGTCCGCTGTCATCGCCTACCCAAAAGGCGCAGTCATCGTAGCGGGCCTGATCGTACAATGATGAAATTTTCGCAGACGTAAACTGCAATGGCTCCGCATCGCTCTGCACCGGCAGCGGAGGTGATGGGTTGATTCTCTGTGGAATCTTTGTCTTTATCTGCAAGGGCGCTCCCGCTCCCGCTCCGGCTCCATTTGTGGTGCTGAGCGTGGACAGTTGTAACTTTCTCGGATTGGGCTGCGCATGTATAAACGATTGTTCTGGACTCGCCTTCGATACGGTGATCTTGTGGGGCTGTCGCGCCCCTCCATGCTTCAGCTTGTGAGAAGCTTTGGCGGGTGGGCAAATAGACATACAACAAAAGACGGGCACGAGAATGGAAGTAGCCGCAAGAATTTTTCCCATAGATCGCTCCTTGTCGGTTATCGAACTTCTCGTTGTCCGCCCCACCAAAGGTTTCGATCCTTCGCTTGTAAGCTAACAACAATCAAACACATTGCAACCTGGAAGTCAAGACAAATTTCCCACGACACCACCGATGGTGTGTGTCTGCGACATAGCACACTATTTCTGATTCGATGCTACATTCGGCCCGGGATCGACTCTACACACCGGCATGCCTGTCTAACTGTCGGTTGCCAGGCAATGGCGGATTGCTGTCCAGGAATCTCTTGATTACCGTGTGTCCTATTTCATCCGTTGATCGACCGACTGGTATGCCACCATGCTCCGAAAAGCAACCCTCTGATCGCTGTTTTGCAGCGCTGGGTAGGAGCTCTAGTTTGGTACAATAATGCCAATGGGTCGACAGGTCCTTGAAGTATGGTGCTGGAAAAGAATCGGCGTCTCGGTAGCCGACCGTCCAAAAATGATCTGCAAGGATTAGCCTCCGCTGCAAAATCTCAGCCTGGCGAGAAATGTTCGTGCGCCTGGCAAGCTGATCATAACGAATTCATTCTGTCGCTGATTTACACCAATCTGCCAAGCGAAACTTATGAGTGGCGATTGTTTTCGGGCAAAGGGACCAGCCTATTGCCTCGCTGGTTTCACCTTTCGGCCGATGTTGAATTGATCTTCTCCATGTTGCTCGATGAGCTCGGGGAGACCACCCCGAATCCTTCAACACCACCGGCAGACCAGTTGCGGACGTTCACTCGCCTGCCCAGAATGACCGAGGAAAATCCTGCCAAGTTTAGCGTTGAGGAGCGTGCGGCTCAATCACCGGCTCCCAAACCTGCGATCGAAGAGACCTATGCGGAGTGGGACTCACCGACTCCGACGCTTGACAATGTTCCAACCTATTCACCTTCACACGGCCCCTCGCCGCAACAGCAACAGCTCTCCGGAAATCTTGCGCTGGTCAATACGCCGACATTATTGCAATCGATCTCTTTGGGCCAGCTCACAGGCAGGCTGCGTATCAGACGACAGTGGTCTTCTGTCGACATCTTCTTTGACAACGGTACTCCTGTGCACGCGGCAGGGACGCACAGCACAGGCGACGAATGCTTCCTTCAAACGATCTGTTGGAAAGATGGTGATTTCCAATTTGAACCGAAAATTAGAACCGACGAGCACACTATTACGCAAGGTCTTAACTCGTTGATGCTGCAGGGCGCGCAGTTGCTCGACAATACCGATTATTTGAAGAAGCGCGGCTTGAGTACGAGTACGGTTCTTATGCGAGCTCAACCTAATCTGAGCGAGCAGGAGTTCGAACAAGCGCTTCTCAAAGGCGCTCCACTCGACATGCAATTGCTAAAGGGGCTCTACTTGAGCGTTGATGGACGCTGCTCCCTTCAAGAGATCAT
>CAZISK010000011.1:0-24248 GCA_964541355.1 uncultured Candidatus Obscuribacterales bacterium | reverse complement strand
GATTGCAGCCATTGCACCAGCGGGAAGCAGATCCGTTCTAAACCCTAACGTGCGAAGCTTTCGCAACCCAGCAAGTGAATTGATTGCCTTACAAGAAAGTTTTTGAGTACCAACACTCAGGGCTTCGAGCCTGGTCATGTTTTTTATATGATCGAATGCTTCATCATTGAGCGATTCCGATTTGAGTACCAACCAACGAATAGACTTAGGCTCGAGATAAGCCAATCCTCTACCGGTAACATCTTGAGACATACAACACTCAAGCCGGACTATTGGGAAGTTTGACAACGACTTGAAGTCTTCATCCTTGACATAAAAACTTCCATTTATAGCATTAGGACTGACTCTCATCCAGGGCGTTCCTAGTGCGTCTACGTAGTCTGGAAATTTAGTAACGTCGTCAACTTTGCGAGCAGGCTTCTCCTTCTCCTGGTCGAACAAGATTAGCAACAAACAGAGTATTCCAATAATTGAAACTGCTGTTAAACCCAGTAACCAGCCAGAGATTTTGGTTGGAGAGAGAGACTCTGTACTCGCCGCCGTCGATGACGAAGATGATCGAAGTCGAAGCTTACTTTGTTCTTCTTCAATATCCCTACGAAGTTCTGACATGCTTTGGTAGCGATCGGCGGGATTCTTGGCCAGGCATTTGGAGACAATATCTGCAAACCCTTTGTCTTTTGGAGAAAGCAACTCGCTCAATGTTGGCGGCTCACTTGAAAGATGCAATGATACTGTTTCGAAAACTGACTTACCGTGAAAAGGAGGATGTCCAGTAAGCATCTCGAAAAGCACGCAACCGAGAGAATAAACATCCGACCGACCATCGATTTGGTCCGTACGAATCTGCTCGGGGCTCATGTAGGCTGGACTGCCTACAACTGTTCCTGTTCGAGTGAGAAACTGCTCTCTACCAAGCGCCACCTCGAATTTAACGAGACCGAAATCGACGATTTTAACTGGATTTTGAGAAGGCCCCTCTTTCTGCAATATGATGTTTGACGGTTTTATGTCTCTGTGAAAGACTCCCAGACTATGTGCATGAGAAAGAGCATCGCAAACCTGCAGAGCGATATCTACAACCTGGCAGACCGGAAGCGACTCCTCTTGCTTGATTACATAATCAAGGCTGATGCCTTCGATGAATTCCATCACCATATATGGTGAGCCATCTTCCATCACTGAGAAATTGTAGATCTCAGGAATCAACCTGTGCTTTAGCTCCGCCAGCGCTTTCGCTTCATTTTGGAAACGCGCTTTTTGATCGTCTCTCAAGTTGCCGCCGCTCAGCACCTTGATTGCTACCGTCTTATTGAGGTTTGGGTCGACAGCTTTGTAGACAATGCCTATGCCGCCCTCACCTATTTGAGAGATGATCTCATAGCGCGAGATGCGACTGATTTGACATGGGCTGTCAGCGATCATATCAAATTCCCTCGTGTAAACATTCCCGGATTTCGCTCTTTTTACTCAATGAATCCAGTTAAAACATTGGCACGGCATTCCGCGCAGGTTTGACCACCTTCACCAGCAGATTATGCGGGGCAGACCTTATCCTGCCTCACCGTTGCCCGACCGAGCAACCCTGAGTCATTCTGCCATCAAGTTTTCGCCCAAACGCTCCAGAATCACCATAACTGTCAAAAATGTGGAAAATAAATCAAGAGTCACAATAACCGTGGAGGTGCAGTTGCTTCGAACATAAGCGCCGTGGAAGAAGGAACTGCGTGATTGTCGTAGTGACTCCATGCGGCTAGCAGGCTGGCTATACCAACGATTAGGAGACTTGTGCAACAGGTGTTCGCCGAAACGGTCTCTACACATCTCAACTCTTGTCCTCGAGCATTCCTTATTTTATTTCCCGGAGCTTTTGTCCGGTCGGTTGCCTTCCCTCAGATCGAGACTCTTGCAAACACCGATGACCGATTTAAATCTCTTCTGAAAGGCGTTTGGGGGTGGACACAAATGTCTCCTGCAACCGTTTGTTGTACGCGGCGGGATGCGCCATACGGCTGGTAGCACTCGGACCATCATCCGGTCACAGAGCTTCTCCTATTTGTGTTGGGGCAGGCGATATGAGGTAAACCCGCTCTCCTTGTGGATAGACATAACGAAGTCATCAGCCAGGGACCTTGTAGTGGCGTCGTCTATGGCTGCTGCTACTGATGACACTGATTGCTGAATTCCACCCAGCACGCTTGCCAGATAAGTCTGATCGAGCGGCTGCAGGTCATTGCGATCGTTGCTGTCTTCTGAATTATTCATTGAAAAACTCCAAAAGAGACGGTCCTCATAGTATTGCTTCGTGTGTGACGGAATCCGGTCAACTCTGTGACGTGATCAAACAATTCCGCAATCTATCTGAGTGAGTTGTCGTATCGTTGTTTCGGAGGTCATCTTCCAGAGCAGTTCTATTCTTCGTGATTCGGCGGCAACTGAGCTATGGTCCGCTGATTTCTTCCGTTCACTTATATCAAGATTGAAGGTACACTAATTGATGTGAGGACCGTTCTGGCGGGGCACTGTCTCTATTAGTTCCGTGACAGTCGGCCAGGGATAGACCTTTGTCGACTTGTGACCGAGTACGGCGGAAGTATAGTCATGCTCTTAATCTCACAACCTGCCGCCGCATCCATCACCGCGACCACGTGCTTTTGCAAAGCATCTTCATCTGCTCCGAGAAGAAGGCGCATTTCGACCCCCGGATGGGCTAACTGTTCCGCTTTGAGCATGGTCATGATGTTGTGCGTATCCGGCTCAACCACTGGCTTGCCGTTGACGGTCACAGCGCCGTCGGCGCTCACATTTACATTCAACTTAGGGACTACGGCTGCATTGGGAGTAGGACAGAAACATCCGGGCGGCGAGACTTTGAGCACAGCCCGGTTGGCCAACGGAGCAACCAGCATCATGATTACCAGCAGTACTAAGAACACGTCTGTCAGCGGTGTTACATTGATTTGACTGAATGTCTGGCCGGACCTGCAACCAATCGCCATAGCGGTTTCCTCAGTGATTTGAGGCCAGATTAACGCGCCTGGCGATTACATGCCACCTGAAAAACCCTGTCTTATCTTATCCGCTTATGACGTCCCGACCCGGATGCCATCCAGACTCCCGATTTTGACAAAGATTCGCTTTCGCGTACTCGCTAATACCCCGTGATTGCGGTCTTGAAGGACGGCCGAGCTGGAGGTCCAACAGTCGCAGCGAAGTGAAGTGAAGTGAAGTGAAGTGAAGTGAGCTCCGCCTCCAAGTCGTTGTCTTTTTTCTCATCGGGACCAAATTGTGAACCAGTGTGAGACAGACCGCCGCGTGGAAGATCTATTGATGTGCAAGTATTGCGAGGTACGGAGATGCAATCAGTCGTTGGCGATGCAATTCAGATGATTGAGCAGCAACTGCCGAACTGGATTTGGCTCGAGATGTTCTACATCCTGAAGGGTGTTGAGGATGAGACTTACATAGGCCGAGTTTACGTGTCAAGTTCCGAAGGCATAAACCTGCGCATCAGAGATCATGATGGTGAGACAATCGAGGTACGCAAAGAAATTGCAGATATCTCCAAGGCATTGCAATTAGCGGTGAACTGTCATTTGGCCGTCGGATTCCAGTTTTTTTCTGAGAGTCTACCGAGATGTAAGACTCTTCTAAAACCGCAGAACGGTATCAAAGTTCGAGGTATCGGCATTCCGTGCGGCTTCCATTGGGGATAATTTGGCCCCTCGTTTCGTCGCTTTGGTTTCACCTAGCCAAATATTGTACGCCAGACCACATAACGTTCATCCACTCCGCGTTCCTGAGGAATTCTACAACGGAAGTAAACCACATTGATTACCGTCAGGCGTTCATTTGGTCATTTGGTCCGAGGCTTCGGTGGGACATTTGTACGTGCACGGATCGTCGAAAGCGCCTGATCGGCAGAGACGAGTTCTCTAGCTGAGTCCCAGCGACCTGGTTGAATGGTTGCCATTCCAGGTCCGTCGCTGCCGATTGTCACGGTGGTATGACCGCTGCTCTTCGAATTGTCGTTTGCTTTATTCAAATGTAGACGCGTAAACGACTGTCCACCGGATTTAACTCCAGACTCCCAGCTGACGCCGATAAAACTATCACTACTATCCTGAAGCCTCTGTGCCAATTCCCTCATTACCCGATCGCGTGACTCTTGCGGTTGCTCATTCAATGCTTGCAATCCTTCTTGAATGCCAGCAGCACTCCCTTCAGTGACGCCACTTTCGACTCTATTGAGAATTAGACGTTCGGTTTGAGTCAATTGTAGGTCTACTGTCTTGACTGAGTCTTTTTTCTCTGCAGAGCGTTCAATGTTATCACCAATGGGCTTACTCTCCAATTTGCCTATAGTGGGCGCAGCGTCTGCGGGCGCGTCCATCATCAGATCTAAGAAGTTGAGACTAGGAGGTTCCGAATTTGAAGTAATTGATGAGAATTCGATTTGCGCTTTTGTGGCAGTCTTGCCTTCACCAATTGGATTTGTCATATAGAAACTCCTTTACTGATCGGTATCGACTATTTCTACTGTTGGTCAGCCGAGCTAACAGAATCCAGTTAGATCGATTGCCTTTGGAGGTTTCGTCAATTACCGCATCCTTCAATCTCCTGCATTGATACTAGAGATGATGCGAGAATAACTGGTGCCTGACTGCTAACAAATTGCCAACGGTGAGACAGTTCCGGGATGAGTAAAAAAACTCGATGCAAATCTCTCATTCTTGAGGCAATCGAACATTTGCTAGACGTTAAACACTCATAAGTGTCCACGGCACACATAACCAACAAATCGGTGAGTCAGATCTAGGGCCGCCGCTGCAGGTGGTTTTTGTCCACCGCTCGGCGAAGTAGTCCTCTCATCGCTTCTGCTACGTCTATGTTGATTTCCGTTTTACCTTTGAGGTCACGATAGACGGTGGGTACGGGCTTTTCCGGATCGTGGTGCTTGGGCCCTCGCAGTGCCTGCGCCGAAAGAGCCTCGTTCTTATTGTTCGGAATAAAGATCACGTAGCCATCAGAAACCCCATAAGCGTACATGCCGATGATGAAACCTTCTTCTTCCGTATAGTCGGCATACATGCCCGCTTCCCTAAGTCGCTCGTGCAGACCTTCGGCCAACTTGAGACGTTCTTCGTCGGAGGTGGTCGCCTGTACTGCCTTCACCAGCGGTCTCAATCTTTTTTCAAAAATCGCCTCCGCCAGTGGTGTTATCATATCTTTTTCCGCGTTATTCTCTCCGAATCCGCCATTGTGCTCGAAAGCTCCAGCCTTGCGGACATCCTCGATTATGGACTGCAGAGCATCATGATCCGCTGCCAGCCTTTTGATGGCTAGAGAAGTCAGATCCTTCATGCCTGCGACAGGACCAGTAATTTTCTCTTTGAACAAATAGGGATCTACGTTGAACCCCGGTTTGAGATTGTTTTCTACGGCGTAGGATTTTGCTTCAGCGCCGGATGCGGAGATCGCGACCATGGATCCTTCCGGACCTTTAACGAAATTGGAGGGCGGGCGAATAATGCGTAGCTCTTCCTTTTCTGAATCCCATTCCACTAATAGACCCGCGTCGGAGAGGAGCTTATCGACCTGCTCAATCGCGTCTGGCAGTAGTTCTGACTCTTTGTTGTCTTTTAAAAACTGTTCGAGCTTTTTTACGTCTGAATTGATGATTGCTTTCGCCAGTGACGTCGATAGTTTTGCCAGACTCGGTTCGAAAGGTTGTGGCTGCAGCCGCTCGAGCGTCTGTTCGACTTCTGTTTCCGCCTTCTGTAGATCGGTTTTTTCGGCCGGTTTTGCTACTTCTTTAGGTCGGTCTGCGGCGTCCTTGAGCAAATTGACGAACAAAAGCTCATTGTTGTCCAACGGCTGACTTTCTCTCTCTGGCACCTTTGATACTGCCAGCTCAATTGACGAGGATTCGGAATGATGAAGCATGAGATCGCCCTTGTCTATTGTTTTCTAAGATGCACGCCATCCGTATCTATCTCGAAAATGGCTATCCATCTATCCATAGCGGATGATTTCAAACTCTAGACTTGTTCTGTTACAAAATTGCAAAGCGGTTTGATGCGCACACGCCTTCTGAGCAGTCATTTTTGCTTAGACCTTAAGATCAATTCTATAGGCAGATCATCACAAACTTCAGACACACGTTCATGGACAGTACCCAACCAATGCACGAAGAGCAATTTCCAAAAATTCGGCACGGTTGCACAAATTGCAGACCTGTCCAACGGTTCTCAGTCGATATCGAAGCCGACCAAGATTCGATATCGAGAAAGCACGGCGACGCTGTCACTCGATATTAATCGTTCCATGCCATCTCTCCTAATTCGAGTTCGCTCATCCAGCCATCTACTGTCCACGCCTTTTCATGAAGAACTGCCGAAGCATTTGTCGCTCGTTGTCATCAAGCTTACCGTCGCCATTGCGATCGAAAATCCCCATCACCTTTTCGCGCTTACGTGACATATCACCGCCCTCGAAACTAGACGGCAGCATGCCTCGACTGGCACCGCCTATGAGACCGCTTTGAGAAGCTGTTGTCTTGCCTTTTGGAGATGCTTTTCCTGTAGTTAAGCGGCAGAGAAATTCGTTGTCTGAATAACCTGTTTGATCTGCTGTCATGAGCGCTTCCATGATACCGGTCGCTTGTCGCACAACGACGAGTTTGAGACTAGGACTAATGTATAGGCGCTGTTTTCCAGCACCAGCAGCCATGAACAGATCAGGCGGCACACCTTGGGCACCGTATTCGATATCGCTTGCCATGGTCAGCGTTTTGATGCTGGCCCGTAGCTCTTTGTCTATAGGTTTTGCAAGCCACCATGTCAATCCGTACATTGGATTGGCGTCCGTACCCTCTGTGATGACCTTCATGTTTTGAGGCGCGAGTATCTGTTTTCCTTGAAACGTGCCCTGATTGCGGATGAATTCTCCAAATTTCGCCCAGTTGCGAGCGTTGAGACGGGCTCCCTGTGGAATCAAAGGCATGCCATCACTGCCGGTGCGCCAGGTGTCGACTTTAACGCCGATTGGATCGAGAATTCGCCGTTTCAAGTAATCCACCATGTTTTCATTTGTCGGCTTCAATTTTCGGCGCATCAGTTCTCCGAAGATTTGAAACGGTTCTGCTCCATACTGGAAAAGCTTCCCTGGCTCGGCGGTGATCGGTGCATTAAGCCCTTGTTGGTAAGGCGGGCATCTTCCGACCGTGCCTTTCACACCGGAGACGAGATTGAGAAGTTGGCGAATGGTGATCTTGGAACGCACCGGATCACTTCTCCACTCTTCGATTGTATCGGCGACTTTCTCGTCCAGATTCAGCAGCCTGTCTTCCTGCGCTGCGATAGCAGCAATTCCCGAGAAGCTTTTCGTTCCGCTAGCTAACTCGAATGCCTTGGAAGGATCACTGCCGTTCGGATAATCCTCAAAAATGATTTTGCCATCCACCATCACCAACATCGATACTCCTTTGTTGACAGCGCTGTAATCGGCTGCCAGCCTGCAGTTGTGCTCGGTCAATTGAAAGTTGGATATACTTGAACGAGGCTCTGATGCTGTATTGGCCAATGTCTGAGAAACGGAAACGCCGATAACCGCGAATCCGACTGTAAGAAACCGGACGAATTTTGCCGTGCGCAATGGTTTTGTGCGGTTTACTTCCTTCATATTCGAGTCCTTTCTCAGCGCTGACAGAAGCTTATACCCAGGACGAGCAAGATAGTTGCGATGGAAGCGGGCTCAAAACGCAAGCTCCTCGATTGGAAGTGGCTTCGGAATTTCTAATATGTTAAAACCTCCAAGTATTACAGGAGTTCTATGCGGAGTTGCGCGCTAGTACATTAAGTCCTAACGTTCTTTGCTCAACCTCAGAACTCCTCGCCGCCCTATCTCCCGTAAAACACTCTTCGCGTCACCTTTCAACTCACAAGGTTTTTCAGTTTGTTTTGTTTTGTCTAGAGATGACTGGACGGCTAAACCATATAGTTTCACTTCAACGTTTGGATCCGACGAGATTTGCACGACCGGTTCATACTTCCCCTCTCCACCAACTTTGTAGTTAATGGTAATGCCGGCAGTTGCTCCATCCCAATAACTTAGTACGATACCTGCATCTTTTAGTCCTTTTTTGGCGCTTTCCATCACGGTTTCAAAACCGAATCCGCTCTTACTTGAATGGCGTGAACCGAGAATAGCTTTGATGGTTTTCTCATCTCCTATGAGTATTGCCTTTTGCAACATTTTTGAAGTCCTGATTCCTGGTTGTTGATCGACCGCATCCAGTGCTGCTTGAGCTTGTTGGCGAGTTGGGTGTACAGTGCCGACCACATCTATCTTTCCTCCAGTCTTTGCTAGCACCGCGTTAATTCTTTCATGGTCGGTTTCAGAAGCTCGTGCAAATTCTCGATCGTAGCGCTTTCGTTCCTCCTGTTTGAGCGCCGATTCTTCTTGTGAGAATCGAGGTCCCAACGGATCCAAGGAATCAAAAATACCGCGCCCGAACGTCAACTTCAACTTGTAATCGAAAATTGCCTGTGGGTCATTCCAGTCGAGCAGATCGGACAGTCCATGAAACAGTCTTTTACCGCGTTCAGATCTCGCTATATCAAGCAGATTCAATGGCTCGAAAGCCAATGGTTTAGTACTCGATTCGGCGGGGTCCGTTTGCTCTCCCTTGCCCAGGCTTCGCAAATGGATAGGCTCAAGTTTTGGTTTGGGAAGATAATCATTTATCCACGGTGACTCTGCCATAGTATTCTCATCCTCATGCTTTACGTACTCGCAATCCGCGTTGCGTGGTCCATGAATGAGTCTAAAGGGCAACTGTTGACAGATTGTTGGTCCCAAATTTCACTGGAGGACTCTGAAAATTGAATCAATGGCAGTAGTTGTTTGGTCCGAAAAAAGGGGGCACTGTCAGACAGTAACCACCCAGAACGAGCAAGATAGTTGCGATGGAAGTAGGCTCAAAATGCAAGCTCTAATTGGGCAACTCCGGTACTAATTCTGAAAGCTGTCTGCCGCAACCCAAGATGACGTTAGCTGACAGAGTTGCCCACACTTTCTGTTTTTTATAGTCAGAATGCGGTCTGTGTTCCTCTGCACGTGACCATGCTAAGATGGCTGCCTAATGTTTGCCTGGCATTATGGCGGCGGCGTCGATTGGCAATTCAATGGGCGCGAAAGCCGAGATCTGCTCGGATTCCCCGGACGATCTACCGGCGAACTGGTTGTAGATGCCAGAATAGTTTGAGGAGGACAGAATGGGTCTAATAGCTAATCTGCTGAAACGAAAATCCGTTCCGGAAGACAAAGTCGACTCATCGCTACAAATGCTAGACATGCTGAAGCAAAAACGCGGTGACCAGATTGGCAAGTATCTCGATCTGTGGGTTGACCCAAGAGATGTTCCGCCGCCGCCGTCAACGCCGTCGACCATAGAAGAGCTGGATGAGCGCGTGCCCGAGGATTCGTCTCGCTATTCTCCGCCTATGGCAACAGAAGATTGCCCTGACCTGACCATTGACCTGACCGACACAGGCGATCCGATCGAAACCGGCATCAATCGATTTTTCGACGTGTTCGTCGGGAAAGCAATCCTACATAATCAGACCGTGAACAACCAGGATCTCTCAATTGGCATCCGGCGCCCGTGGCAAAGCGGTGAAAGTTTCCCGGAGGACGGCGGCAAGCCGGTGCTCAATGCATGCTTACATACAGCACACTGGGGTATCTTCTTTTTTGGACACGATAACAATATCGATCTCTACCTTCTACCGTACGATGAAGGTAGCGCTCTTACGTTCAAAGAGGTGCACGCCGATGATTGTGTGCCACTTCTGGCTGTCACCACCCGCGACGGCAACGCCGGGCGGGAATGGTTTGTCGATGGCAAGCAACTTTTTCGCGACCGCATCCCGGACCTGGCGAGGGACTTGCTCAGCGATCTTGTGCACGCCCACGAAAATCAGCAGGCCTGCCCATAGGCCAGGTTGGATCGAGTAACACCATCGGAATTTGGATACGCCTGAGCGATGCATGTGAAGAAGCTGCCAACTCTGGTCGCCTTCGATTGTTCTTCATCGATGAGGACTGCGACAACAGGTATGCAGAATTCGACTCAGATCGCACGTTTAGCTGCCATCGGCATCGACGCTTATCGTTTTTGATTTTAATGGGGTGGGGAAATTTGTGACAGCCGCAATGATGACTGTGTTTTACTTATTGATGGTTACCAGCAATCAGTAGTGAAACAGTTTTCAGTACGTTGGATAAATTATGAAGTCCCGATGTATATCCAGCGCAGGCGTGGGTCCCATCTTATGTAAGGCGTTCTGAAGCTCGATCAACCGCGCGTATGGCAACTCCAGCTTGTGTTCGTTCTGATGAGATGCTGCATGCATTGGGAAGCTCCTTCCTGCCTTTCGTTTCATCTCGATATGGGCTCCCAGTATCCAGGACACCTTAAGCGGTTGTGTGAATTTGACCACGCGGTCGACGCTTTTGCTGTAAGCATCGAAGTTATCCAGCTTGAAATATAATCTACCTGGATACAGCCAATCCCCGGTCAGCAATAGGTGCGTGTTGCGATCGAAGAGCGTTACCTCGGCCTTTTCATGACCGGGCGATGGAACAATATCGAGGATGCGGCCGCCGAGATCGAACTGCACGATTTCCTCCGGCCAGTGACTGATCTTGAAGAATGTCTCCACTTCCTCCGGCGAAAGTCCTACGACTGTCACGTTTGGGTCGCCTGCAAATTCTGGATCACCCGCTATGTGATCGGGGTGCGAGTGTGTATGTGCGACGACCAACGGAATTGATTTGCGACCGTTTTTCGCCAGCCAATTTGAAATCACATTGTCGATAGTCGGTCTGATCTTCAGACCTCCGTCGCCAGTATCTACCAGTAGGGCTTTATCTTTGCCAAAAAACAGGAACAAGAATGGACACTCGCGACTAGTTGCGATCGACTGGCGGATGACGAAGGTATTGTCGTCGTACGGTTGTACTTGCATCTGCGGCTCGGAGCTCTTCGTTCCATTGATCCATGATGTCGCAAATGGTGCATGTCTGGTTGGGTTTGCTCTTGCATTGTTGACGCAGAAGAATGTCAAAGCTATAACGGCCGTCATGCTCAGGGCCGCTCTTGCCTTGTGAATCATACGTGCATTCGCTCCATGATAAGTTCCGTTTGGGTTATGCTGCTTCAGCTTTAGTCAGCGCCGGGTCTGCTTCAACATGAAAGTGTTCGTGGAAATTCTTGTACCTTTCGGCTGACTTTGGTCGCAATGCTAGTCACCGCCGAGGGTGGCAGGTGACGATGCTCTTCCGGACCAGACTTCTCCCAGGCGCACTGGTTCAAGTGTCGTCGCCTGAGCGTTCGGTCTGACGAAATCGTATTTGAGGACCCTTGACTGGGTATTTCCTTGCACACAACCGCTCGCCAGGAGGTGTGCGCCGGTCGTCGTACTCGTCGTGGCTACCCGTACGCCGCCGGATTCAGCGAACGGATTGAAGCTCGCGGTCTCGCGGAAACGGCTATCTTTACCGCACCTGCACGATCCTAGATAGATTGATGGTCCCCCGTCCAATGCGGAGCCGCCGGAAAAAATCTTTACCGAACCGCGGCCCGCTAGCTGGCTAGCTATGATTGATTTCGCGCCACCAAGTGAGCCGGCTATCCACCCCGTAGACAGAGAGATCCCGTCCGAATAATCTTTGCCGAATGGAAAGAAACTAGTGTTATTCACAAGGCTATCCGCGGCATGCGCAACGCCGTTACTCTTTTTCGCGTTTGGCTGAAAAAGGGAGAAGGCAAATGTCTTAATTTCCGTTGGTCTGCCAGGGCCAGGCGCAGTGACGATGCTCTCACGACCGGTTGTAAAATCGACCATCCCCGCAGCGATGCTCAGTCCGGAGTGATCCTCGCCGTACGGTTTAAAATTGGCGAACAGTACTGGTCTTTGGCTAGATCCCGCCAGAGGGATGCTATAGACTTTCACTTCATCAGTGACGCCAGCACCAGATCCCACTATCAGGTTGTCTGACTGAGATCCATCAATCTGTGCTGAGGCTACGCTAACACCCCCGCGCGCAGCGGAATCAAACGGCTGAAAGCGCGCTAACTCTGTTCCAAAGATACCTTCGCCTCGGATTGATGCACCGGCATATACGACCACTTGCGGCGCCTGATCCTTGCCAGAACCGACGATCAAATCCAGCACGCCGTCACCGTCTAAATCGCCCATTGCGACATTGACGTCGCCTTCGAAAAAAGGAAACGGAATGACAGTGGCGACGAGCCTATCGCCATTGCCATCGTACAGATGGACCTCGGCGGCTCTGCCGGGCGCACCAGGTATCGCTACCGCGTACATGGAAGTCGCCGGTATCACGTTGATCAGCGCCATCAGCCCGTTGTCCTCATGGTTGAGGCGATGGCAGTGCGTCACATACACCCCGGTATATTCGTCGAATCGGGTGCGGAACGAAAGAATACCTGGTTGGGTCACGTTCTCTTCGCGGTCCATCTTTGGAGCCGGTGCATTGGCATTGTCGACGGAAAAATTGTTGGGGCCAGTATGCACACCGTTTATGGGATCAAAGTATTCGACCACCTGAAAATCATTAACGTGTACATGAATAGGATGCTCGTCGTTGTTGTTGTTGACGAACCTCCACTCCTCGATGGAGTTGAGCCGAGGTTGGATCACCGGCGTATTTGGAAACGTCTGTCCATTGAATGCGTACATGAATGCCTTTGGGTCATTCGTGCTCGCCAGGTTATTGAGAAATCCGCCGGACATCACGATCTCACGCTTAACGTCCGGAACAGCCTTGGAAAGGTCAACAAAGGATGTGTAGGCACCAAGCGACTGGCCTTCTTCGAATGTGGTCGTCACGCCGCCAGGTTGCGCAGCCTTGGCTCGCGCTAGCACCTGAGTTGGAAATACAAAGAACCCATCGAAATAGCTGATGTACGAGGGCGACACGCTTAGGCTCCCCAGTACGGCCGGAGGATTCTCGCTTCCATTGTTGGTGTAGAGCACACCGGGATTGGTAATCGTCTTGCCAGGATCAAATTGTCCATTTGGCGCACTTTTTCCGATCGCAGGGATCTCCAACATGAGTTCGCCTTCGGCTGGTATAGTGACAGCAATCGCGAAGCGGCTCGCCGGCGGAATGAGCAGTCGGGTGCCTTCGCCCGTCAGCGGATAATGAACGTTTAGATAGGGATTGCCATCTTGTCCCACGATAGCAATCTTCGGATGCCGCCCGGTCGCCGTTTCGGTAAGCTGCACGTTCATATATGCAAAGTCGCTAATATTCGCGAGCACCCATATTTCGGTTTGACCCGCCTTGCTTTTTATGATCGGCTGGAACTGACCATTCACGGTGAATTGCACGTCACGGAGCCAATCCGGAAGTGACGGATTTTCCGGCACATCGCCGCCCGCTGTGCGGTCTGCACTGGTGAAATTCTGGAGATTGCTTGGAATGAACGACAACTGACCCCTATGATTGCGGATCGAAAGCGGTCCTGCATACCAAACGGTGGCGTACTTGGTTCCCGGCTTGGATTGGTTGAAGTTGAGTGGCGCAAAAGAGGGGCGGTAGGTGCCGTTGGCCAGCTCGCCCTCTTTCGGCGGCGTTAATGAGCTGACCCACATTGGCCACATCAAGTTGTTGAGGTCCGCCGAACCGCCTGCGCGATCAAAGACGAAGTTATACTGAAGTGCCATCTCGCGGATAGGAATGTTTTTCTCGGTGACGAGCGGCAGGTTGCCATCCGTTCGTCCAACCGCAAGTAAGCCGGCGAGCCCGGCATAAGTCTGCGCCGCAGTGAGCCCATGAAGATGACAGTGATACCAGTACAGTCCCTGCGGCATGTTCCTTGGAATGTTGTAGGTGTAGGTGTTGGACATCCCCGGAGGGATGTCCAGCATGACATTGTCAGCGTTTCCTTTTGGACTGATGTGAGCTCCATGGGTGTGGAGATTTATCGGTGAGGCCGTCATCGGCGGCGGGTACAACGGAACGGGCTGATCCTTGGCCGTGTATTGTGGAATGAAATAATCCTTGATAGTGAGGTTACTGAGTTCATTCTCAAAGTGGACGATCATCTTCTCGCCCGGAAATACCTGCAGAGTCGGCCCTGGATAGAGATTAGTGCCGGAGTTCTGTCCGTTGGATGCCGTGCCTCGAATTACTTCGTAGTTGAACAGCAGAAAGTTTTTGACCGGCTTGGCTACCGTGTCGAGCGTTGCCTCTCCTTGCCTTGCCGTGAGCCGGATTTCTAGGATGCCTTCCTTGCTCATCAGCACTACGGGCTCTCTAAAATCCGGTCGCTTCGCGAGATCCGTCCTTTTGTCTGCAGTTTGCCCCCAGACGGCCGCGCCCGACCAGGCAAGCGACATCCAGAAAGAGACAACACCTGACAGGAGTATTGCCATGAGGAGCGGACGATTGTACCTATTACGCAGAGCGATCGTTCGCATGTTTCCTCCCTACTGGCTAACACATTTCAGCTTCAACAAGCAACTCCAACAGAATCGCACTCCGCGCGACTGTTGCTCAAAACGCAAAAAGATTAGGAAATATCCCAAACGCGACAGATCATAATTCAACTAAAACGGAGACGCAAGTGCTGTCAGGCGGAATCCGCAAGTCAAGAACTAATAATAGAGCGCTTCCCGCAAATAGGCGCTAACAGAAAAAACTCAACGTAAGAGTCAGTTTAAAATGAAGGTTGCGTTGCAGTGATCTGATCGAGTTTGCAATTACAAGTTTTGTCTGGCTCAATTGCCATCGGCAAATGTGTTGATTGCTAAAATCGCACCGGTCTTGGAATCAACACAAACTACTTTCTTCTCGCGCTTAGACGCAATGCGATATTCGTAGACAAGCTTGCTCTTGCCCCCAACTGACCATATGAGAAGTTCCCAGGCTTCAACAGAGCCGCGATACGCCTTGAGAGCTTTCTCTTGAGCCTGCTTTTTCGTGAGTTTGGCTTCTTGCGACCTGGCAAGATCTACAGCGTTTGTAGTCTTGATTTCCTTGCCATCGCTGCTACTGTATTCGATCTCAACGCCGATATGATCTTTCTTGCCTGTATTCCCGTCCATTGCTACTTCGTTAATTCTTCCGTCCTTGCCTTTAATGTAAAAGGTATATGATGGGTTGCCCTTTTGGATCTCCAGGTCCCATCTGACGACATCCCCTGGGACCTCCTTCAATGCGGCTTCCTGCACCTTTTCCTTTGAAACTTTTGGGATTACGGTCCTGGTGGTTTTGCCTTGATCGGTCGCGAACGTTGGACCACAACTCAACGCAATAGCTGAGGACAAAAGCGAAGACCAAGTTTTCATAGACCTCCACGATTGTATCGACCTGGTGCGTACCGAAGAAGAGCGTCCAATTATATAGCAGTGCGCGTAAGATTGCTTTTGTAAAAAAGCTGTTGAGGGAAGATCTCTGCACAGACCAGCGGTGGTGAAGCCGAAGAATCACATGCAGAGTCTTCCGTGCCAAACCATGTTGCTTCGTTTCCGGCAAGCATTTTCAGATGCTAGCCACAGTTTCAGTCAAGATGATTTAATTACAAAGGTTATTGGAGTGAACGATGATTTTAGGCTTTCGTAAAATGGCCGGGCTCGGCGCCATCGTACTTACGTTCTCTGCTCATGCACAGCCCGCGTGCGCCGGCATGCCGTCCGGCAAATTCACGAATTATCCGGTTCCGTATGCATCCCCACATGGTATCGTATACGATACCGCAGGTCCGCTTAAGGGTATTTGGTTCACTAACGCCACCCTCGACGCGACGTCAGGCGCGGTAGAGTTTTCGTACAAGAGCCGAAAGACTACTTTGCACGCTACTCCTACCGTGGCCGCGATGCCCGGATCCATCAATTTCGTTCCAGGCAGCAACTCACTATGGTTCACCGAGACCGGCACCAATAAGATTGCACGAATCGACTCGTCGCGAAAGATCACCGAATTCGCGATCCCTACTGCCGGGAGCAAGCCGTTCGATATCCAGCGCGGGCCGGATGGTGCCATGTGGTTCACGGAATCGGGAGTGGGGAAGATTGGGCGAATCGATTCGACCGGTGCGATTACGGAGTACCCGGTCGGAGAAGCGAACGACGCACCGACGGCTCTTATTGCGCAATCCGGAGTGCTTTGGTTCACCGAAGTCGGAAGCGGCCGCATTGGACGTTTGACCACCTCCGGGGAGGTCAGCCACTTCGCTACCGGTTCCGGACAGCTCACCGGCGACATTACCAACACCACCGATGGTGCATTGTGGGCACCGAAGAAGACTGCGGTCGTGCGATTAAAAACCGATGGTACCCTGACCGAATTTCCTCTTCCGGGTGTTGTAGATACTGGTCAGATTTTCGGGCACAAAGACGGCGTGCTTATCGGAGCAATCAAGTCGGACGGGCAGGGATCGATTCTCTCGGTCAGCGCCACGGGACGGGTGCACGCATATGACCTTCCGCATAAGTATTTGCTTCCGATCGAAATGGCCGCCGATCCCAGCGGCGGCTTCTTTGTGACGGTAAGAAGTTGCCCGCCCGGACACTCCGTTTCGATGATCTGGAGGTTGCAGTTAGATTCTGCGCGATAAAAAGTCAGCCGTGATCGAATCAAACGATCTCAGTCGACAGCCTTGAGCAACTCTTCAAAGCCTATACTGCTGCTTCGCAGCACAGCTCGCAAATCAAAAAGCATGGTTATCCGATTGTTGATCAACTTGATGGTTTCGGAATACCAGCGGTGACCTTGTCCTTGAGCAGAAAGCTTCTCAACTACCGAGTTGTCTTTTATATTAACATTCAACACTTTGGACTCTTCCCAGTACTTGATCAACTCTTCTCTTCTGGAAAGAGTCGTCTTCGAATTCGGCACCACTGTATTGAGATATCGAATCATAACTGGAGACAAATTGATGTGCTCGGAATTTTTTCCGAAGGCAGCACCTAATAAATTCGGTTCGGCTTTGCCTGGTCGCCATCCGCCGTGCTGTTCCAGCATGGAAGCTAGCACCAGACCAGTATTCATGAATGAAGAAGTGATACTGATTCGGTCCGAATACAACCCATAATTACTGCGGGTTGATAATCCAAGTGAGGATCCAACGAGTCCGAAAACGCCTTGCTGGAGAAAGTTCACGTTGTTTGTCAGTTGGATGATCCTGTTTTTTTGCCTTTCCATGAGATCCACGACTTTGAACTCCCGGTCAACTTCATGTCCAACAACATTGGCATCGGCAGTCATAGAGAGGAAACCATCAAGCACCTGTCTTGTGATCAACAACTTGGTGCTCTGGTCTGTTTGCTGGTTAGTGGACAGCAATCCCTGAACTCCGAGCAGTGTTGCCGCAGCGTCGGCAGAAGGACTCAGCCCTGATGAATTGACGCCAGGAGAACTTGTAGCGATGGTTACCGGCCAGGCTTTACGCAATAAATCCAAAAGCTCCACATCGAACTCGTTATACTGCTCTCGCAAAGAACTCAAAAGGGCGATACGATTGCGGACCAACTTGATTGTGTCCCACTTGCAAGACGGCATACTGCCCAGCTTCTCAAGGGAGCGCCTGTTCTTTAGGTCGATAGTGCAGACAGCATTATCGGTCCAGAATTCCTCCAGGCACTGGCGCCTGCTTTTGCCGTCGGTTCTTTTGGGCGAGGATGAATTTAGATAGGCCATGACCAGCGGGGAAAAGCCTTTTTCGGAGGCAGGTCTCAGATTGAAAAAATCTGCCAGCGAGTTTGGTTCGGTCTGGTTCTTGCGCCAGCCCCCCTGCAGCGCCAAAAACGAGATGGCGGTGAAACCAAGGCCCGTCCCACCAGAAGCGAGTAAAACCTCGCCAGCTGCGGTTGGACGCTCTTTCAAAAAACAAGAGGCGGCGATAGAGCCGAGAACACCACTTTGTATGAAATTTGTTTCGTATATCTTTTGTATGAAATTGGACTGTCTGGCCGTCATCCCTGCCAGAACGACGTCATACTGGTAATTGAGGTCTTTCTGACATCTATCACCAGCAACAGCCATATCGAGACCGCCCGAAATCAACGTCTCCAAAAGTGTGATTTGCAGTTCGCGCTTTCGCTCATTGTCCCCGCCCGATACATCGAGCGACTTCAGCTCAGCTATTACCGGCTCCAGGTGAAGCAGGCGTGCTGCATCATCGGCACCGGCTCCAAGACCCGATGAGGACTCGATTTTCGTGTTTGAAGACGGGGAGTCGACAATTGCTGTGCTCCTTACCTGATTCAGCAAGGAGAGAAGATCAGAGTCGAATCCCTCAATAGTAGTATAGAGAGACCACAGTAGTACCAGACGGTCGTTCAGATAGAATTGGCTCCTAGCTTTGCCGTCATCTATGCCACGCAGCGTCTCCTTCTTGGACATGTCCGCTTTATGGCACTTCTTCCAGATGGTATTGAGAACCTCTCTTCGGGTGCTGCTGCTGCCTAGAGCCGGCGAGTCCAGATATTGCACCACTAGTGGTGGCAGATTGGATCCGTCAACAGGCTTACCATTGAGGTAAGGCGACATAAATGCTGGCGGAGTAAGGTGTGAAGCTTTAGCGTACTTAGTGTAAAAAATACCGATTATGGGCAAAGCAGTTCCCACTCCAGCACTCACGAGAGAAAGAGTGGATTCCTCCTTGAATTTATTGTTTATTTCGGCATAGGGCGCAATCACCCCAATTGTGCCCATCTGCGCGAAGTTCGATATATTGAAAAATTGATTTACGGTGTTTTCTTTGCGCTGCTCTCGTGCGATGGCATCATAAGCATAGTTGATCTCGAATTCTAACTGGCTCTCGGCAGCCTGCAGTTGCAGAATAGCCTCGAAAATTCTGCGAAGTACCAGGGCTCGGTAGTTGTTGAGTTGACGCCGCTCACTGTCTGAACTCGCCCCACTTCTGCGCAGCGAGATGATTTGTTCTGCTTCTTGTCGAATGCCGAGAATATCTGCTGTCTGAGCTGCACCTGGAGTCAGGGCACCGTTAGTTGCATCAGCCGATACGGCAAGGTAGCAGGGTTGAATAAGTAAACAGAGCAAAATGCAAACGGCTCTAAGTAAAAATCGAGATTTGCATTTTGATAAAGTCGTCCACGAGCTCCACATATTGATCTTGCAAAAGTAGCTACTAATCTTTCCAATTGAATCATCTTGACTGGAGCTATGGCTAGCGTGATCTGCTCATGCACAAAATAGAGCTGGTGGTGATCTAATGCAAATCCTACAGAGAGAAAAGAAGCCGTCAAAAAGCCAAAACCATGGCCCGCGCAAGAAGCTACATGGAAGCCTCCAGAAGCTCAGCGAACTTCGCATTAGATGTGCGAAGCACCGCGCGCAGGTCATATAGCATTGATACTCTATTGCTGATCAACTTGATACTTTCGTCCCACCAATGGTATCCCTTGCCTTCTGCCGTCAATTTTTGGATATTCGATTCTTTGCTAATATTGATGTTCAGAATCTTTGAGTCATGCCAATACGCCAGAAGCTTCTGCCGTCGAGACATACTCGAGTCGAGCCCGCTAGGCAGGTCCAGATACCTGGCGCTGGTAGGCGACAGCTCAGGTTGTTTGGTCGGCAGTCCACCGATCATGTTGGGTTCGGCAGGTTGTTTATTGAGTACGCTTGCTATCAAGTTGACCTCAGGTTTTGTAGGGCGCACGAAACCGCGCCTCTCTAACAATGCCAAAAGAGCCAGATTCGACACTAGAAAACCAGAAACTATATTGATCCGGTTTCCTGCCAATACATAATTGGCCTTTGTGGAAAGCCCGAGCGAATCAGAAACACATCCCAGGATGCCGATTTGATAAAAGTTCGAGATATTGGTTAGTTGGATGGCTAAATCACGCTGTCTCTTCATTCGATCGAGTACCTGGGTTTCTACTGTTATCTCACTCATCAACACATCGGCATCATTATTGGTATCCAAGAATCCTTCTAAAACCATTTTGTCAAACAGCAGTCCATTGCCAGTGTTGGAATTAGCAGTATCTAACAGCCCATCAGCTCTTAGCAATTTTGCTGTGGTGACAACAGACGGGCTTAGGTTGGACAGGTTTGATCCGGCAAGTACTTCAGGAGGAGCCCAGGCAGACTTAAGCAGTCCCAAAAGAGAGCCATCGAACTGATCGAATTGACTGCGCAGCGAGCTGAGTAAGGCGATGCGGTTAGTGCATAAGCTGATGGTGTCTTTCTTACAACCTGGCATGCTTGCAAGCTGTTCACGGTTGTGCTGATTGTCCAAATCCACAGTAACGACTCGATTTTGCTTCCAAATCCTAAGCAAAAATTCTCGTCGCGTTTCATTCTCTTTATGCCCAGGCTTGGGTACATTCAGGAAGCGCCAAGCTAAAGGTGAATACCCACCGGCTTCAGGTGATACCAGTCCAAAAAATGTCGCCAGCGAATTGGGTGGCCTTGTGTTTTTGCGATGACCTCCTCGAGTAGCAAGTAAAGATAAAGTGGTTATTGCCAAACCATTTGCATCAGCAATAATGAACAACTCATTGCCGGACTTGCCATTGTTTTTCAAATATTCATAGCCGGCAATAGTGCCGAGTATATTTGTTTGAATAAAGTTCGCTTCGAAAGTGCGTTGTAAGAACTTTCCGCGCCTTGCCATCAAGTCCGACAATGCTACATCATACTGGTAATTCAGCTCGTTCTGGCATTGATCTCTGGCTATGTGCATTTCCAAATAGCCATGCACTATCCTTTCTAAAACTGCCAATCTCAACTCTGCTTGGCGATCGCTATTTGCCGGAGCCTCATTCAGCTCGGTTAATATGGGCTGCAGATTGAGGAGCTTTGTAGCTTGCTCATTTTCACTTAACGATTGAGAGAAGCTCGGAGTACTGTAGTCATGCGGGTCTTTGTAATCACTCAGCTCATCAACAACAGCCAGCAAATCGCGATTGAGTTCTTGCACTGCTCCATGAAGTGACCACAGGAGCTCTATTCGCATAGTTAGCACAATCAATTTCTTGCTTTTGTTATCGTCGATCCGGCAAAGTGTTTCCGGCTTGTTCATATCGACGTGATAGCGTGTTTTCCATAATTCGTTGAGCAACTCACGTCGTGTTTTCACTTCGCCGGGCGGCGATGAGTTCAGATAACGCACCACAAGTGGTGGCAAATGCGTCCCGTCAACAGGCTTGCCTTCGACCACACCCTTAAGATAAGCAGGCGGAGTCAAATCTTTTGCTTTGTGCCGTTTGTCATACAAGATATTTAAGGTCGGCAGTAGCAGTCCAACCCCGCCACCGACCGTCGTCAGAATTGCAGACGTAAGAAACTGCTCACGGATGCGCGCCCATGGTTCTACCGTATACAGGACACCGAATTGCAAAAAGTTGGCGGCATTGAAAAATCGATCTACGTTGCTTACTCGACGCTCTTCCCGTGCAAGTACGTCAGTGGCGTATACCAGTTCTGTTTCGAGCCGGTTTTCAGCAGACTGCACCTCCATGACTGCCTGCAATATCTTGCGAAATGTGCGTTCTTTGCTCGCCAAGTCTTTTTTGTGTACAGTATTTCCGATGCCGAGCAACTCGATTGTTTGCTGATTGTGTGCATTCGCGCTTGCTAACTCCTGTCCCAGGCACGCATTGAAGGGCTGTACAAGCAAGCAAAGAAAGGCACATAGGAACTTTCGAACCAAACTCTCTTTAATCGAAGAAAAGGAGAAATCTGTCAATTCATCTGTGCAGCGTTCTGGCAATTGGTTTCTCACTCGTGGCGCCATCGTGACTCCTTACAATTACCGTAAATTCTCTCAGCAAAACTCATAATAGCAGCAGATATTTCTCTGTTCATGAATTCCATTCTGTCGCTATTGGATCGATATACTGTTTCTGCCCCACCGGCCCTTCAGGCGTGGCTGCTCCACCTGTTACCTGCTCTCGATAGCGCCAATCTTTGTTTCTGCGCTGGATTCAACTTGGCCTCGTACGACTTTTGCAGTTTCGTCCGAACTAAGACGCTCAGCCACATCCAAGTCTAAGTAGTCGAATTTACCTGTCATTGGATTACTCAGCATGAACTTGATGCTGGTTTTATTCCCGTCAGTGGCGGTTAACAAGGCAACCATTGTTTGGTCTTTAGACTCACACGAAACTGCGTTCAAATTGAATAATTTTGAGAAACCGCTGGTGGTGGCATCGATGAACAGTACGGGCGTGTTCCTCAGTGGGATTAACAGGTGCATTTAACGGGAGGCCCAAACACTCTTAACCGCTCGTCAGAAGCGCAATCGTTTGTTGTACACGGCCATACCTTCATGGAAATCGAACAACATTGAATTGTCGGCTGTGTCCCCCCATGAATACTTGGAACCAGCCGCAGGAAGCGTGATGATTGTCTTTCCATTGCGATCAATGTAGCATGTTTGTGACGGTTCAAGAATGCAGGCGAGTCCATCACTAAAGTTGCTAGCCGTGTATTCAATGCCTGATAAGCGAATGACGACACGACCGTTTGAATCGATGTACTGGTGTTATACTTGTCTCTGTTTTTGACCATGACGCGAGCCGGACCTTCTCGAAAACAGTTAACGCTAGAATACTTTGTCGGTAGTAGAATTTCCCACATGGTTGTCATAAGGCGTATGATGGGAAGCTGTTTCTTTACGGGGGGCATTGTTGCAATGCGGTACGTTCGATTTGGCACGCTGGTTTTGATCGTCGGCATAATGCTTAGCACACGATCCGTATGTGCCGAACAGGCAAACGGCATGGCCGGTTCGCCCGGCGCAACAACATCCATCGATGGCAAGCAACTGCCGCCACCGGAGCCTGCCTTCGGAGGTGTCATTAAAGACAACGCCGCGCAGTCTAAAGCATGGTGGGCACCGCATATAGTGCCACCCAAAGGCGCACCAAATATACTTCTGATCATGACCGACGACTGCGGCTTCGGGGCTCCAAGCACGTTCGGAGGCGTCATCCCGACTCCGGCCCTGGATGAAATAGCTAAGAATGGACTGCGATTTACGAATTTCCATTCCACAGCTCTGTGCTCTCCTTCGCGCGCAGCCCTGATAACCGGCCGCAACCACAACTCCGCTGGCTTCGGCGTTTGCTCGGAGCAATCCACTGGTTTCCCAGGATACAACAGCATCATCCCCAAAGACAAAGCAACTATTGCTCGAACTCTCAAAGACCACGGGTTCTCAACTGCCTGGTTCGGCAAGGCTCATAACACGCCAACATTTGAAGCGAGTCAGGTCGGTCCGTTCGATCACTGGCCAATAGGCATGGGGTTTGAATACTTTTACGGCTTCGTCGGTGGTGACAGCAGCCAGTGGCAGCCCAACTTGTTCCGCAACACTTCGCCGATCTATCCCTATGTCGGACACCCTGGATGGAACCTTATTACAGCTGAAGCTGATGACGCCATTAACTGGCTGAATCAGCTGAACCAGATCGATCCAAATAAACCGTTTTTCTGCTATTACGTCCCAGGTGCAACGCATGCACCTCATCACCCAACGCCGGCATGGGTCAAAACAATTAGCGAAAAGCACTTGTTCGACAAGGGCTGGAACGCCTTGCGCGATGAGATTTTTGCCAATCAAAAACGGTTGGGCATAATTCCTCAAGATGCAAAAATGACTCCGTGGCCGGACAAGCTGTTGAAAAAGTGGGACGATCTTAACGCCGACGAAAAGAAGATGTTTATCAGGCAGGCTGATGTCTATGCTGCTTATCTCGCATACAGCGACTACGAGATCGGGCGTGTCATACAGACCGTCAAAGACATGGGCAAGTTCGACAACACGCTGATCATCTACATCAGCGGCGATAATGGTGCCAGTGCCGAGGGCACACTTACCGGAACTCCCAATGAGGTCGCAGCGTTCAACGGTGTGCCAGTCCCGGTGGAGGACCAACTAAAGAATTTCTATGATGCATGGGGAAGTGACCGCACATTCGGCCATATGGCTGTCGGCTGGGCCTGGGCATTCGACACACCATTCTCCTGGACCAAGCAGGTGGCATCGCACTTTGGTGGTACAAGCCAGGGAATGTGCGTGTCATGGCCAGGACATATCAAAGACGTTGGTGGTATCCGTAATCAATTTCATCATCTAATTGATGTAGCGCCAACGCTTCTCGAAGTTTGCAACGTGCACGCACCAGATGCGGTGGACGGAGTCAAGCAAAAGCCGATAGAAGGTACAAGTT
>CAZISK010000010.1:0-24466 GCA_964541355.1 uncultured Candidatus Obscuribacterales bacterium | reverse complement strand
GGAGCTTGAAAATAGCTTCAAAATTAAGATCTCAGATTCAGAGTACGAGAACGTTAAAACAGTCGCTGATATAGTCGAACTAGTGAAAAATAAATTGAAATGAAAAAAGAAGAGATAGTTAAGCTTGACGCGAAAAAGCACGTTAAGATTTGGCTGTTGCATAAGCTTGGAATGAGCCGGCGCGAAATCGCCGATGCCCTTGGAACCAATCCTGGGCATGTGGGAAATGAAATTAAAGCCTATGCCGTTAATAAAGAAAAAGTGGTGGCGTGCGGTCTGTTGACCGCTCGCCACCCACTCAGGCGGCTAGCTACCACGGCGTCGGGCAGGCAACGTCACCTTGACTTTCACATAGCCCGGTTTTGCCTTGAGCGCCGTGACCAGATCCGCACCGGAGCCAACCATGCATCCAACCTTCGGCGACGGCGCACCAATCACTCCGAGCTTTTCAGCCCGGCGACGGTCCGCGTCGATCTTGAGCTTGCGCAGGATCTCCGATCGAGCCCGGATTGCGGCGGGATGCGGCGGCACAGCTTTCATGCGGTTGAGCATGAGCTCGCTGAGCACCCGTGCCACCTTCTGGTACTTTTTGAACGGCTCCTTGAGGTAGCCCCAGGTCTTGCCAAACGGATTGAGGTACGGCAACGAAATGATCCGAATGTGGAATCGGGTTTCATAGTCGCCGGCCTCGCGGTAGAACCAGTTGACCGCCGAAATCTGGAGCACCGTCTTGCAAGCAGCGTCATAGCGCCAGTTCGGATTGTGCTTCGGACCGTAGTCCTCGAACAACCAACTTGGCTCTTCGTGCTTGACTTGCCAGTACTGCTTCCAGACCCGCGTGGTGCCTGTCGCCTCCGGGTAATACCCTGCCGGGACACGCTTGCGCGTGTAGGGCGGGGTCCAGATGTTCCAGTCAGCAAGCTGGGTTTGAAAGTCGTCGCTGGAAAAGAAGTTGGGCGTGACCCGGTCGATGCGCACGCAATTGGCAGCCTCAGCGACATGTTTGAAGATGTTCTCGAGGTCGCAGAAGCCGTGGTTGATTACATGGACACCGAACATCCTCCGTTGAGGGTGGTCAGCTAGAACCTTGATCGCCGCAAGCTGAGCCGGCGTCAGCCGGCGCTTGGGTATAGGACGACGCGAACCATTGGGATCGTAGATATCGTCCTCAAACGTACCTTTGACCGCGTCTACGAGAGCGTATCCGCCACCGATGCAGACCTGCCCGCCATCGTACACGTCGCAGTGGTCAAACGAGAGAAGCAGGTTGTCGCTGGCGGCCTCCCGGTCGAGATGGCCCACTCGAGGCAAATCCGGTACATCGTCTGGACCAATTTCGCCGTCAAAACCCTCTGGACCATCCGAGTCTAACGGGTCTGAGCCATCCCGCAGGTCAAGGTCGAGGTCGATACCCTCATGAGCGATACCGTGCCCGCCGTGCCCGCCGTGCCCGTGACCGATGTCCAGGCTACCACCATGATCGAATGACATATTATCCTCCGTCGTCTCCACGACCGGCAGAGCCGGTCGTTACGTGGAGATCTGGATTTCGCCGCAATTGGCGCAGATTAGTCAATTGGTTCGGCCCGGCAAGCGGAGCATGCCGCCCGCCGGTTTGAAAGAACGGGCGCCGAAGTGGCGCCCGCGATTGCGTCTCCATCGTGCGCTCGCACCCTACAAGGGCGCCGGCGCACGGACGCCGGGACCGGCTCTCACCGGTCCCGGTGTCTAAGAAAACATCGCGTTCGAAGCGGCTCACGCCTTCTTCGCAAGCGCTTGTGCGAGCGCGACCGCCGTGCGGACACCGTAGCCGGTCGACCCCTTCGAATCGAGCCCGAGCGAACGGTCTCGGAAGGCGACGCCGGCGATGTCGAGGTGCACCCACTCGATCTCCTCGCCCGCGAACTCGCGAATGAACCAGGCGGCGGTCGTGGACCCGGCCAGCCCGCCACCCGAGTTCTTCAGGTCGGCGATGTCCGAGTCGTTGGAGCGGCGCATGTCCGTGTGCATCTCCATCTCCTGCATGAGCTCGCCGACCGAGTGACCGGCCTCGACCACCATGCGTGTGAACTCGCGGTTGTTGCCGAAGCAGCCCGCCGCCACGTCGCCGCCGATCGACTTGACCGCACCGGTGAGGGTAGCGAGATCGACGATGCGCTTGGCGCCTCGCCGCTTGGCGTACTCGATGGCATCAGCCAAGGTCAGCCGACCTTCCGCGTCCGTGTTGTCGATCTCGACCGTGAGACCCTTCATCGTATCGATGACGTCGCCCGGCTTGTACGACTTGGCGTCAGGCATGTTCTCGGTGCAGGCCATGACGACCTTCACGGAGATCGGCAGCTTCAGCCCAGCAATCGCGCGGATGGCACCAAGGACGGCCGCGCCGCCCGCCATGTCACGCTTCATGTGGCGCATGCCGTCTGCCGGCTTGAGATCGAGCCCACCGGAGTCAAAGGTCACCGACTTGCCGACCAGGCACAGGGACTCCTTGGTCGGGCCACCTTCGGGGGTGTAGTCGAGCTCGATCAGGACGGGCGGCTTGTCCGACCCCTGCGCCACGGCGAGCAGCGCATGGGCGCCCATGTCGCGGAGGACATCGCCATGGAAGTACTGCCCGGTGATGAGACCGCCGCTGGTGGCGACCACACCCATGGCCGCTTCCATGAGCTTGAACGGCGTCAGGTGTCCGGCCGGCTGCGTGACCAGGTCACGGGCGAGGTTGACGCTCTCGCCGAGCATCCGTCCATCGTTGAGACCGCGACCAATGTCGGCCTGGGCCTCATCAAAGGCGACCACCCGCAGCGAGCGCGTATGGAAGTCGCCATCCGGATTAGAGTGCCTGGTCTTGTAGTGCAACTGGTTGTGATCAAGCATCACGGCGTAGCTACCGACGATGCGCCCAAGCTCGTAGGGATCGACGCCGAGGGCCAGGACCGGATTGACGTCCAGAGCCAGGTCGGCGTTCTTGCCGTCCTTGGCCTTCCTGAACACCTTGACCAGCGCCGCCTTCACCGTGTCGACGTGGAACTTGGCGCGCTTACCCAGCCCGACCAGCATGACGTTGCCGTTATTGCTGCCGGTGAACCGCGCCGTCGTCTCGTCCAGCATGTAGTGCTGGAGCACGTCACCCGACTTCGCGGTGAAGCGATTGGCGCTCGCGGCTCCGTTAAGGGAGCGCGAATAGCCGCTCAGCGTCTGGAGCGACCTGGTGATAGGCGCCCCGGCGGACGCGGGGAAGTCCTCTTCGAAGCAGAAGGTAATGAGCGTGTGCTCGCCCGAGGGCGCAAGCGTCTTGAGAGCGTGAGTGAGGAACTGCATGGTTTCCTTCTTTCCGCGCGTCTTTTAAGACGCGCATCAGGTATGCGCAGTGTGCTGTGCGCACGGTTTTGTTGCATCAATGCCGGATCGCACGATCCGGGGTGACAGATTCAGATGACTGGGCGCCGAGTCGGAATGCCCATCTCAAACGTTGTCGAGACCGAGACTGAGCTCGGTCGAGCTATTTCTGATCGCCTGTGTCGGCACAGCTGATGCCACCGCCATTGGTGGCTGACGTAGTGCCGGTCGACTTCGACAGTTTCACCGGCTTGGCCCAGACTTCGCGATTCGGCACCGTGAAAGTGCCGTCGGCAGTCTCCAATACGGTGAGAAGATAGCCGATGTCCGTGACTTTGCCCTTCACGGCGACGCCGACGAGCTCGATTTCGTCGCCGACGCAGAACTTCGGTCGAAAGTTGAGCAAGACACCGGCGATGATGTCATTTGCCAACCCCTGCAGAGCCAGAGCGATGGCTGCGCTGAAGAGACCGAAGCCCAGGAAGATCTTCGAAATCAGATCCGGCGCGATAAAGCTCAAGCCGACGAAGGCGACGATCAACCAGTACAGGAGCTGGGCCACGCGCCATACGAGGCGTTTGCCTCTCTCATCGGCGGTGCTGATGTTGAGCGCCTTGGCAAGGCCCGCCTTGAGCGGGTCGTAGAACAGATTTGCCAGGCAGATGAAAATCAAGCCGACGAAGATGTTGGCTGTGTAGGGAACGAGACCTTTGACGTACTCCTTGAGCACGTCGATGATCTGATTCTGCACCGCAGCGCTCAGTACATCGGTGCCGGCGAACAATGCCGCCAGAGCGACGACAATCGCCAGCGGGATTAGTTTTTTCCACTGCATGTGAGTGAACATAGGTCCTCTTCATTCTGACGTTGAGTTAAGCGCGGTGCTCTAACCGCGGGAAGAAGTTGGATCGACAGATGACGAACTGGACGCACTCACCTCAGCGGCCGGTTGGTCAGACTCAGGTATCCACCTGGATCACGTCGATAAGGCTGCTCGCTATTCGCACAGATGTATTTCTTCGCGTGGCTTTCTTACACCGAAATGGTGGGTAGAAATTCGCTAAGAAATAAGTCTGTTCGTTTAGCTGAGCCTCAAAAGCAAAAGTTGAAATGTCAGAAAGAAGTTATTGCACTAGCTTTCATAATTTCAATTGAAAACAGTAGTAATTAGCTTAAGAAGCCGGTCCTCTTTGATTCTCTTATATAGAAGTTATGTTTAAGCGTTACGCTAGTTGAGCGAGCGATCTCGCTTGACATCAGAGCTTATCTACAACCCTCGCAAGCTTACGCGAGTATTGGCGCATGCTCTTTTCAACAAGCACCAACCGAGAGCCGGATGCCAAGCAGATCCTGACGATCGGAAGTACGCCACTACCTGCGATACCAACATCGGAAAAATAGTCCGACTGAACTGCGCAATCTCGGTTCACGAACCACCTCTAGATTCCTCAGGCTCGATACAATAGCTCCTGTTCCCTATCCGACCCGAGGCTCGGACCGCGTGGCTTTCGCACAAGAAGATCCATCGTTGAAGCTCTTGACGCCGGCACCCGAAGAGAAGCTTAACGGTTGGCTCAAAGAGTTTTTCGGAAAACCAGTTCGAATCTCAACTAGAGAGATTCTCCGCCATCGGGATCTGAGCAAGGTCGAGCGGCTGTCTTTTGAGAACTGCCTTCCCGAGTCGCTTATCTACAAACAGGTTTTGCCTCCCTGGGACATCGAACAAGACCTGCACGAGCGTATTCTCATTCCATCCATCGCCGGCTCGGCCCAGCTCTACATGGCAGCACATCACGGTCCGCTCACGGCGCTTCTGGTGCAGGACCTGGGCGGAAGCTGCTTGAAAGAAAACGATGTCGAAAGCAAAACAGCTCGGCAGCTCGGCGAAGAGCTCGCCCGCATGCATCGAGCCTACTCGTATCGCACCGACGAGTTGATCCAGCTGAATATCCTGCGTTCACTCACCCCTATAGATTACGAGGAGTTTGTGGCGCGCGAGATCATCCAACCGCTGGTCGGCTGGAATGACATGACGGCCGAGGACGCCCGTTCAATCTCGCATCTGACACATGTCATCGCCCAAAGACTTGCCGGCGAGCCCATCTCCCTGGTTCATGGAGATCTGTTCGCCGAGAACATCATTCTCCACAAAGACAGCCTGTTTCTAATCGACTGGTCCTGGTTTACGATTATCGGCGTGCCGACGATTGACCTGGCTTCGCTCACCAGCCAGCACGACAAGAACGGGAAACTGCGCTATCACATTCCGGAGATTCTCGAAGCCTACTGTTTCGAATCAGGGCGTAAAACCGAAGACGTGACTGCAGTGTTGCCTTACGCTGCGCAACTGGAGAGGCTCCTGTTCCTCTATTGGTTGGTGGTTAGAAAATCGATGGGCATCTTAGGAACGACAATCGGTCCAGTCGAGAAATTCATGCGTCTGGTCATCGACGATCTGATTTCGCGCCAGAAGAAGGAGCTGTCTTAGCGTATTCAGAACTTCCAGTAAGGAGCCGTCGTCAGCCGCTCTGCACCGTCGGCGGTGACAACTAGATCGTCTTCGATGCGCACGCCGCCTATGCCGTCTAGATAGATACCCGGCTCATCCGTGAAGACCGTGCCGACCGCGAGAGGGGCTCGTTCATAGTCAAACGGATCATGGGCCTCCAGCCCTAGACTGTGGCCGAGTCCGTGAGTAAAGTACTGACCATACCCCTTTTCTTGAATGTAGTCGCGAGCCACTCTATCGTACTCACGATAAAGAATTCCCGGCTTGAGAGCCTTTCTGGCAGCCTGATTGGCAGCCAAGACAATGTTGTAGATCTCTTTCATCTTGGCGGTTGGGCTTTTCCCGGGCACGAATACTGTCCGGGTTATATCAGAGCAGTAGCCACCGCCAAAGACACCACCAAAATCCATCACCACAGGCTCTCCCGCTTTGAGCTTGCGCTCGCCGGTCGCATGATGCGGAATAGCGGAGTTGGGTCCACTCGCGACGATAGAGCCGAAGCTGTTGTCCACAGCGCCATGTTTGCGAAGTCTGCTGTCGATCTCGAAGGCCACATCATTCTCCGTCATGCCGGGTTTCATGAGCGCTACCACTTCCTGGTACACCTTGCTGGTCGCCCTACAGGCAGCTCTGAGCTCTCTAATTTCGCCGGGCTCTTTGTACTGCCTGAGCTGCTCTACCATGCCGGTAGTGGGCACGAGTTTGGCTTTCAACTCTTTCTGCCACTCTTCGAAGACCTGGTGTGTTAAACGGTGCGACTCGAAGCCGACCCTCATCTTCTGAGTGATCCCGGCTTCGGCAAGAGCAACGTTGACGAAATAAGAAACCTTCTTACCGCGCTCCAGCTTGATCAGCTGAAAGTCCTTGGCTTCCAGCTTAACGCGGGTCCAGTAGCGGGCATCCGCGATAATGTACGAGGTTTTGCTGGTCACCAGAAGGACAGCGGTCGAGCCGCCGAAGCCGCTCAGGTAGAGGACGTTTTGGTTGTTGGGCTGAGTTGACTGCCCCGACTCGTTAACCTTGAGAAGAAGTCCTTTCAGCTTGGCTTTGCCGATCGCTTCTTGCAACTTTTTTAGCCGTTTGTTCATGCTTGGCACCTGCTACCTCGAGGCAAATACTGTAGCAGAACTGGCAACAAGACAGGATATCCGAAAAACTTTCTCAAGAAACTCCGCGACCGGTTGTCAACGCCAAAGCCCTATGAGGGCAACGCCATGCGTCGCCCCTCTTACAGCCACGCTCGGTATAGGCGGCGCCATGCGCCGCCCTCAACAGGCGATTTGCATTTTGATTTTGCTGAACAGACAATCAACCGACTCTTTGCTTGACTCATCCAGCACGAACTCGATGCCGTATCGATAGGAGCCATCATAGAACTGGGAGACTCGCTGATAGCTTCCAGAAGGCGCCAGCGCCACGCCGTTGTTAATCTCATTGTCGAAGAGAACGATTCGATCGAAGTCATCAACTCGAACATCCACGGAGGTCAGGCCTCGTAATCGCAAACTGCACTCGGCACCAGATACGACATCACGAAGCTCGGCAGGAGTCAGGTCGCACATAACGTCGATCATCGCTTCGCTGTCGCCATCAGTAACTGCGTCATAGAGAAGATGGGTAGACGTTCTTACACGAGCCTCACGGGCAGCGACCAGATCGACAGCTGGAGTCTCCGGCTCCAGACCTCGGTCCAACAAGTGTTGTATGCGCTGATTCAGTGTTTGGGAAAGGAGATCTCGCAACATTGTCTCAGTCCACTCACCAACCCCAGATTCAAGCGCAGAGGAGTCGATATCTTCCGCTACACGTGCGACTAAGGCGCCGTTGTCGTTGGATACGGGCGGGCGAAACTGCTCGTCGAATTCGACCTTGTCGTCCATGAATTCTCCTGAAGTCCGCGCAAGACAGTTTACTAGAGCGTTATTGCCTTTAAGCAAGAACGAGGACTGGAGAGCTTTTGGTAGTAATAAAAAATGGGACCAGCCCTTATATATGTCATACTTTCCCGCAAAAGTCAGTGGGGAAAATACGTAGTTAGCTGGACAACATTTTTTCAACTGGCATTCCGAAAACGCTTACCAATTCACTCGTTCAACAGTTAGCTCCGCTCGCACACCCGTCGTTAACTCTGACTCGACTTTTGCCGAGAGAGCTTCAGCATCTCCATGTAAGAGATCGCGTTTTCGCGTCTGGCGCCTAGAAGCTCAACAACGAACTCCTCCACGAATGCACGGGCGGCAGCCACCTCATCATGACGCTCCACAATAACCTCGATTTCGAGATAGGTGCCGGAGTACTTTCCAAGCCCGGAGGCAATATCCAGCGCAACCGTGACATCGCGCCGGTTGCGGAAGCCACTATATGTGGTTCGCTCTTTCGAAAATGACATGAGCTCGCCCTTCTTCAAACGCCGCCCCAGAGCGACGATGCAATCTCTCGCCACGTCGTCTATCGGTTCGCTTTCGCGCTCTCTACGCTCGCGTCCACCAGAGACCTCCTCCCACTCCTTGAGCGTTATCACCGTCCTGGTCGAGTCTCCGCTCACCTCGTCGCGCACGCGAATCATGTCGCCATCCTTCTCGGCCGGCACGAAGCTGTCTGCAATCGTGGCTTTGGACGCACGAGCAAAACCCAGGTCCCGAAGCCGATGCGGGAGTTGCTCGAACTCGGTTTGACTGATCTGGTACTTGCGCTCCACTTCGAAATGAGGACGCGTAAAGGTGGACTTCTTTACTTTTCCGAGGTCGCGAAACTTTTTTGCCAAAATCGGAAACAAGAGCCACTGAATCAGCTTTGCGATCAAACCCATCATCGCCTTACCCTCTAAAAAACCGCACAAATACTGGACAGAAAGCGACCTGGATTATATGTGCTTGCGGACCGTTCCGGTCGGACTTGTAGCTTTTTCGTTTCCTTCAAGAAGTCAAGGGTCAATATCATCAAGGGTCGCATTCAACGGTAATCTGCTGCAGCCAAGAGCTATAAGAGTCACAGCGATCGATGTCGTTGGTTTTCCATAGCGCGAGGTGCGAAATATCATAAGCAACCCACTGACAACAAGCCACGCTTATGTGCTTGGAATCCCAAAAACAGCTGAATTGGAGAACAGCAGCGCCTCATCGCAAAATCAGCCTGCCACCTGGACGGACAATTCTGAAGGAAAGATAAATCGCTCGAACACATGCAGCTATTCACCAATCTCGACCGGGTTTGATAGCTTCATTTTGCAAATCTTCTAAATTCCTTTTCTGAAGCAGCTACATAGTTTCCCATCCAGATACAACTTCCTGAAAGCCTTGAAGTCCGCTAACTGTGCGGCTCTGGGTAGGTTCATGTCGACATAGTCGGGTGGACCCCAACAAAGTTGGGAGATAACCATGGGTCTGTTCAACAGGTCCACGCCTCGAAAATCATTGTGGAGGCGTTTCCGCGAATACGCAAACAATTGCGTGACCAGCGGTTTTATTCCAACTGACAATCGCACCTTCCGACGCTTCGGAAAGTTCGTCGCAAAACTGTGGTCGTTTGTTCAGGTCGGCGAAGTAAAAGTCGTCGGCGAAGAAAACCTTCACGCGCCTGGTCGGCTGATCTTCTGCCCGAATCACAGCGCCATGCTTGACGCAGTCGTGCTCTATCCGTACATCCCGGACCGCACCAGATTCATGTCTGCTGTCGAGGAAATGCGCGGATTCTGGGGGCTGAAAGCCATTGTCATGGGCGCTCTCGGAAGCTACGCCGTGGACAGGTCTCGCGGCAAAACCGTGATCGCACCTTCCATCGAGCTTCTGACAGCGGGCCGGTGCATCAACATGTTCCCGGAGGGCAAGATTAGCCCAACTGGAACATACCTGGAATTCAAGAAAGGCGCTGCCTGGATCGCGTTAGGCGCTTGCGAGGCGCTGCAACACAAAGAGCCCGTAGGCCTCGTGCCGATACACATCTGCTACGGCACGCGCGACGAAGCCTCAGCCCTCGACTTCGGCAAAATGCGCCTGAAGTGGCGCCGGGGCGTGACGATCACGGTCGGCAAGCCGATCTACCTGCACGATATCAACCCGCTGACACCAGATGCGGTGATCGCTCGAATCAAGGATGTGATTACGAGCCAGGATTGTGCAACTACGAGTCTGCCCGACAAGGGCGACTGAGATTCGAATCGACGCCTTGCCGGTTGGCAGGCGCGTACCTCTACACCCTTGTTCTCAAAAAGAACGGAGCTACCCGTGAGCAAACTTCGTGACGAAAACGGGCCGGCGCTTGTGCCGATGCTCGTGTTTGTTAACTTTGCTTTGTTGCTGTTGACCGGTTTGTCTGGCGCATCGACGGTGCTCGGTTGGGCATTCGTGCCTGATCGCCTGACGGACGCATTCCTCAACGGCGACATCGTGGGGATTCTGCATAATCTCCTGACCTTCGTGTCCTACGCCTTCCTCCACGCGGGTTTCGACCACTATCTGAGCAATATGCTGCTCTTCCTCTTGTTCGGACTGTTCGTCGAGCGAGAGATGGGCGGACTGCGCCTCGGAGGGGCGTACCTGGTGGCAGCTGTCGCCGGTGCGTTCGGTCACTACATCTTCAACCTGACGAGCCACGACCCGCTCGTCGGCGCCAGCGGCGCTATCGCCGGTGTCCTGGGCGCGTACATGGTTGTTATCTTCCGGCGTTCGCGCGGTGTGACGCCACTCACCCTGCTCGGCGCAATCTTCATTGTGCACTGGCTCGTGGGTCAGGCGTTCAGCGCCGTACGCGACTTCACCGTGCCGTTCGACCCGGAGGACATCCACGTCGCCTATCTGACCCACCTGGCCGGATTTGCAGGCGGTCTACTCGTCACCTTGCTTCTCTTCCGGAAGCAGGACCCGGACGACGAGGGCTCGTCCAACTCCTCGACTCCGCCCGACAACACCGAACCTCGCTGGTTCATCGACGACAACGGCGATCCGCGCCGGCTGCCAATCGAGACTGAATACCAGGTTCCGCCCACGATGGCTGACCTGCGCGGTTTGCCGCCAATCGAGACGGAGCACCAGGCTCCGCTCACCATGGCTGACCTGCGCAGTTTGCCGCCCTACCCTCAGGACGTCCAGGGTAGCGATGACAATCTGATCGACGTTTAACCGGCAAACCTAACAGGTGCGGGGCGCTGTCCAGCACTCTGCACCTGTGGGTTTTGGCGGACAAAACATTACGCACTCTTGGAATGAGCGTGGTGTTCTCGTCGCTAGAGACGGAGTAGGCGTGCTTACTCCTACTCCGCCTCTAGCGCTTTTTTGCCTTTTTTCGTACAACAAAGGCACCACATACGATACCACTCTCAAACCCGTCTCTTGCGAACCCTTAAGCCGATGTGTCTCTTCAAAGAGCTGAGCCGACTGTAACCACCTACGTATGCCACATCGCGCAACGACTGCCTTTGACTGAGTTGATGATACAAAAAGGTGTCTCTGAGTATCCCGGGAGAAAGCTCTATTCTAGCTGCCCATCCCACACTCCTGACGATGTAATTGATGGCGGTCGCAGTCATCCGATGTCCGTTTTTCGTCACGAAGAGAGCCTCTTCTCCAGCCCCGAATCGAGTCTCTACGAAACCCTCGATCACAGTAGCAAAACTTGGCGCGAGCGTCAGAATGCGATTGCCCTTGGACTCGCTTGTAATGATACTGATCGTGCAAACGCCCTTACCATCTCTATTGAAGTCTTGAACGTTCAAATTGACCAACTCTCTCGTTCTCAATCCAGCCAGCAGAAAGAGATGAATGATCGCCTGATCGCGTTTGGAACGCCTTGATACCACATCGGCAAGATTTCTTATACTTTCCGAATTCAAAACGCTAACGCCTGATGAGGCGACGATACGCTTCGGAATGGAAGATATGTCGATACCAACGTACTGGTAGAAGTGCCGCAATGTTGTAATCGTACAGTTGATAGAGCTTTCCGCCAGCCCAAGCTCCAGTTGCAGAAATTGAACAAAGGCTTCTACTATATCGGCATGTAGAGCCGCCGGAGGGAAATTGCCGTTATACTGAGCCGCTGCGAAAGTCGTATATCGATTGACTCTGGCTCCATAGGCGCGCCGCGCCTCGCGTCCCATAGCTGTTGAATCGAGGTAGCGCTTATAGGCATAGCCGAGTGAATGCCAGCTCTTCTCGATCTGAGAAGCGAGAAGTGTATCGCCGACTGGTGACGGACGAATATGCTCAAATACACCAGCTGGGTCGCTTACAGGAATATTGGTCATGGATTCTATCTCCTTAGAATCTAGATTGCCAACGGAACCGACACGAGAAGCACCAGCCAATCTGCGCAATTGGCTGAACATCAGGTTTGGCTCTGTAGCGTTAACTTACTGCTCGGATGCTACTAAGACGAAGTTGTGAAAAGGTTGCAACTTTTCAAATCAGATGTCACAACAAAAGTTGGGATGGACAGGGCAGTTCGAAAGCAGTCGTATTACTGTTATCGTATGCACGCATTGTTGCAGAACCATTGCAGTTGCGATTAAATTTTCGGACATCCTCTCAATCGAGTCGCCGATTGACTCTGGCTGAACGGGCAGGTTACCGACGTAGAGAAGTCGTGCAGTGTTTTTGGAACGCAGTGCAAAACCATTTTTTTTAGAGCGATAATTCGTCGAAGTAAAACCAAGGCTTAGGGGAGAACCAGACTCCTTCCATCTACACTCGAACTCCCAAAGGTGTCAGCATTCTGCTGTCATCATCGATTCAGCTGACAACCAGGCATTCGCTAGTGCCGATCACCGAACTATCAATTGCGCAGCATTCGTTAGCAAAAATGAGTCAGCTGACAACCAAGCAGATTGACGGACCCCTCTCGACAACCGCTTGCAAAGAGGATCTCGTTCGATTTGTGTGGCTATCTTGCGACCAATGCGCTAGGTCCGCTAGATCTCTTCAACACGGGACTAGTCAGTACCTGATAGTTAGTTTCAATCATTTCAGGTTCTTCTGGCTTGTCATTAGGCCTTTTAGCCTAATAACATCCACATGCTTCACTGCCCCAACATGACACCACTCATCACTAAAACAAATCACCACTAGTTTCTATATCTGCGCTCAAATGTCTCTCTCACCACCTGCTGTCAACAGGACGAGTGAGATTGCATTTGATGCTGGTGTCACGTATGGGGATAGTCAAATTTGCCGGCCGTGGCGTAATCTGGCACGCGTCAGACGCTGCGGTTGACAAGGAGCCCTCAAAGATGAAACGAACTTTCGAACTCGTCGTCTTCACACACGGCAATGCCAGCGCTGACAAAGCGGAGCCTGCGGTCTCGGCTGCCACCAAGAGCGGTGTGCGGCAGGGCGACAATTGGCAGGCGCGGCGAGACAGCCTGACGGCGCTCGCCGGGACCCTCAACCTCAAGGTCCACGACCAACACGTGCTCTCTGCGGGAGCCGGCGACAACATGAGCGAAGGCGGGTGCAGGGGCGAGTCCGTCGCTCCAATCTGGTCGGTTGGTCGGGATTCAGTGGTCCTTCTCGCGGGAACGCCGACGGCCGCCGAATTGTCCGCCGGTGTTGCCATGCTCAAGAACCACGGCAACGACATCGTCATCGTAGTGGATGCGCTCCGCGACCTGGCTGGTCTGTTTGACACCCTGACCCATCTCAACGAGCAGGCGGTGCAGCTGGTCCCCACCGGCGCCGTGAAGATGATGATCACGGGCGACCACCTGATGCTCTACCGTTTCCCAAAGGCCGACTCCACGACCACGACAGCCGTCTTCGCCGACATCGACAAGGACGACCCTCTGGTCTTGACCCTGGTCCGTGGCGCTAACCCGTACAAGGGCATGGAGAGCCTGCCGGGCGGCTTCCTCAACGTGCAGCTAGAGACCCTTGCCGAGTGCGCCGCGCGCGAGGTCACGGAGGAGTGCTTCGTCAACGCCAAATCGACCGGGGACAGCGACAAGTTCACCTACCTCGTTCCCGCCGATGAGATGGTGCTCATCGACGTGCGTTCGGAGCCGGACCGCGACGAGCGCGGTCATGTCGTGGACCACGGCTACGCCTGGTACATCAAACCCGGAGTCCAGGCGGACATCCTGAGCAAGATCAACGCTGGCGACGATGCACAGGCCGGTTCCGCCCGCTTTGTGCGCGTTAGCGAGCTCTTGAAGCGCGATCTGGCCTTCGACCACAAGAAGTTGCTCACAGCTGCCGTTGCCCGTCTCAAGGGCAAGAGCTGAGCACAAAGGTGGTCGCCACCCAAAATTGGCATGGGGTTAAACACGTATTGCTTCAGTCGCCGATAGTCAGTCAGGCTATCGACGCCTATAGTGGGAAACATCTACGAGCGAGCCGACATGGGACATCACAAACAAGGCGGCGATCTTCGTATCGCCAATAACCTGGAACTAAACAGAGATGGAAACACAGACTTCTGAGAAGCAGCACATCTTCGCGTTTGTAGACGCGCCTGATCCGGATAACTTCGTCCAGGTCATCGCGTTGCGGCGTCTCAATCCAGACGCCACCGTGCACGTAGTTCTGACCGGTCGACCTGTTAAGTTCAACGCCTCCAAGAACCACACGTTGTGGGAGTGGGACCTGCAGAGCTCTCGAATGGCACAGGAAGCATCCGCGCTCAGGGCGAAGAATTTCCTGCGTCACTTCGGAGTCAACGACATCCGCGTTTTCGACGGCGGCATCGCGCCTCGGACCCTTGTTCCGCACTGGGTCCACTTCTCCGAATACTACAAGTTCCTCGACGTCGATCCGCTGCAAGCCATTCGCCACCCTGAGCTGGAGCCCGAGGAGGAGCTGGCCAAGATCATGCTCGCTCTGCCTCCCGGTTCGGCTCAAGTCGCTATCGGCGGACCAATGACTGGACTGTATAAACTCCTGGTGCGTTGCCCGGAAGTAGCCGATCGCATCAAGGAGGTGCATGCGATGTTCGCAACGTGGGGCAACGTCAAGCTCATGCAGTTCGACGACAAGCCCCGCGACCCGAAGCAGTTCAACGTCTACTGCGACCCGCAGGCGGCTCATGCCGTTCTGATGGGGCTCACCTGCCCGATCTACCTCATGCCGACCGAGGTCACTCGCGTGCAGTCGATTGGCTTCGTCAACGCCCAGGCGCTCCGAGAGCATCTTCCGGACAACGCCGGCTCGCGCGCTCTCTACCACCTCTACGCGCTCTGGTACGACGCGGCGGTGAGACCGCGGCAGCTGAAGAATCCGGAAGAGCTCATCTTCATTCACGACTTTGTGGCTGCACTCAGCCTCAACGAATCGCTGCGCAAGCAGATCTACAACGTCGTTCCGGTGAAGATCACGGCAGTTCCTCATCTCGCCACCCAAGCCTCAGACTGGGGCAAGGTCGAGATGAAGCCTTCCCGAGCTAATAGGCACCTGCAGCGGTACGCTGCAACAAGCTTGACCGAACGGGGAGCTCAGATCTATCTCGACACTCTAAAGATGATCTGCGGTTAAGAACACGTCTGCAACAGCTTCCTCGCCGGTAAAGGGCTGGACCGCACCGGTGACGATACCATCTGGGACCTCATCGAGCAGCATAGTCGCACAGGACGATTGTGCCTATTTGTTGGCTCGATAGATTGAAGTTGAAAAACAAAGGTCCACGAGCGAAAAGGTAAATTTCTCTAAATTACCTTTAGTGCGGCGAATCACACGGAAGGATCCGCCGCCCTCGTCATCAACTTCGCTTCCAGAGACGGTTGTAGTTATCCGACTCGTGTTTCCTCGCGCCCGACAAGCGCCAGGTTTCGTGCTCAGAATAGCCGCTTCATCCGGCGATGGGATGCTGGTCTGCCAGTATGATAGATTTCCCACCGACCTACTCACAACCACCTAACGCGTATTAACTACGCGACCGGAGCCATCATGATTCACGAAGAGTTCAAACGGCTTTTATCGATGCAGTTCAAGACGCACCCATGGCACGGCGTCTCGCCGGGCACCATGGTCCCGCGTCTCTGCCAATCGTACATCGAGATCGTGCCGACCAGTCCGGTCAAACTGGAGCTGGCCAAGGCCACAGGTCACCTGCACGTCGACCGACCGCAGCGATTCTCGTCGATGTGCCCAATGCTCTACGGCTTTGTGCCACAGACCTACTGCGGAACGACCATCGCCGAGCTCTGCATGGACCGCACAGGATTGACGGGCGTCAGCGGCGACGGCGACCCGCTCGACATCTGTATCCTCACCGAGCGGGACTTCGCCCACGGTGACCTGTTCGTAACGGCGCGCCCGATCGGCGGTTTGCGCATGGTGGACAAGAACCAGGCCGACGACAAGATCATCGCCGTCCTCGAGGACGACATCGCCTACGGTGGCATCACCGACATCAAGAAGGCCCCTCCCGGTCTGATCGATCGGCTGAAACACTACTTCCTCAGCTACAAGCGCCCGCCGGGCAGCGACAACAAGAAGCAGGTTGTCGAAATCCCCGAGGTCTACGGCCGCAAGGAGGCTCACGAGGTAATCCGGCGGAGCATGGTGGACTACAACACCACCTTCGGCACCGAGGAAGAGCGCCTCGAGGCCCTCAAGCGGCTGCTGATCAACGCGGTCATCGAGGAGATGAAGGCTCAGGGTCTCGTCTTCAACCCGGACGCACTCGCGGCTCAACCAATGCCGAAGACGAAGCCTCGCTTCGGCAAGAGGACGCTGGCTCGGCTCACCAACCCGAATCCGCGCGGGCGCTAACACTGCAACCGTTCGATCATTCTCGAGACAGTAACTGCCGAGCACTACTTCGAAACTAACTGCGGACAGAAAGAACCCCGTCTCGCCCCCGTTCCCAATAACGTAATCACAGGGAATCGTCGGCAGAGCTCGGTTCTAACGCAGTTCCTCAGGCTAACCGTTGGACACCACGTTCGCTGCAATGTTGCGGTAAGCGTGAGCAGAGCCAGGTCAGGCTGCGGAAGACTCGGAAAAAGACTGACTGGAGATTCGTTTGAATGCTAGTCGGTGCGGACTGGCTTACACTCCGCACCGGCATTGTTGCAGAGCTGCACCGCAAAAGCCTTCAAGGAGACTACGATGAACAACGAGCCGAATGGCGAGGGGACTCCTTCCGAGCCCGAGAAGCCGGACGGCAAGAAGGATTCGCAACTTCCAGCGGATCCTTCCGACGCCTCGCAAGACAAACCGAATCGGGAATTGAAGAAGCAGACCCCTGAAGAGGAACGCCGCGAGCGTTTCCATTGGATTGCTGCCTCGCAATTCGCTTACACACTTGTTGGCGCCACACTGCTGCTCGGCTGGCTCGGTCACTGGCTTGGTAACAAGCTGGGTGGTGAACCGTGGAACCTGATTCTGATGCTTCTGTTCGGCGGCACCGGCTTCGTCATCGAAATGTGGCGAATGATTAGGATGTTCACACCGAAAGACGACAAGAAGAACGGCAAAGACTCCAACAAGGATCAGAAGGGTGGCAAAGACAACGACAAGAAGAGCTGAGTTCCGGTAAAGCCTTGAACTCGCCTGATTGTCGATGAGATGACTACCGCCCCGATCAATGCCACGAAGGACTCTCTGGCCAGAGCAGTCCACGTGGCATTGATACCACAGACAGTGCCTACTACCCCTTCTCGTAGCTCATCCAAAACTTAAAACTTAACAGAATAATTCATTGTTACCACCGACGCAACTCTTGTTCTTTGCATGCTATCCCTGATCGAATAGCCTCCTCCCCTGCACCGAAAGAGCGGCGAGAGGCTGGCATGACGCCAACCTCTCCGCCGCTTCATTTCGGTCTGCGATTCTGCTCACGAGAGGCCGAACAGGCGCGGCTGGAAGCCGGGAACTGCCTCCGGAACCGGGTTGGCAGGGGAGGCTTCGATCGGATCGAGGGAGCCGGTGAAGAAGAAGAGTTTGAGAATGCGCTTGCGCGCGAGGAACTCTTCGAGATTCAACAACGGCTTTGTCTCTCGTCGGGTGCGCACGATCATGCCCAACTCGACGTCGCAGACGAGTATGTGCGTTGTCTCTTCCAGGTGAGAAGCGATCCTGAATCGCTTGTCCTTGAAGACAATCGCGTAAGCCACACGATGCCGCTGCGGATCCGGCCTCTGGAACTTGATGTGAATCTCGCATTCCTTGAAGTCGCTCGACAGCAGGTACTCCTTGAGGTGGTGTTCGATTCCATACTTGATGTACGTGACCGTGTCGGCTGTGTGCTTGGTGGTCACCACCAGCATGCAAACCGCCATCTGACCTACCTGGAAGGTCTTCAGATCCTCGACGCTGTGGACTCCGCATACGTTCATGCAGAGCTCGCGAATCGTCTTCTCGTGCTCCTCGCCGATTGAGTGCTGGAGCAATACCCGGTAGCCCGACCGGAACAAACCCCAACCGGTATGCGCAATGAAACCTGCCACCACCAAGCCGAGCGGGTACTCGAGCCAGGGAGCGTGCAGACAGTATTCACCAAGCACACCAATCAAGGCGAGAATTTCGATACGCCCGTCGCTTGCCGTCTCTTCGCCATCCGCGACCAGACTGGCATGTCCTGTCGCTTTGCCAACGGCGATCTGGTAGCGGCTGACGATTACCGAGAGGATGGCACTGCCGGCGGTGATGCAGAGCACCCAGACGAATGTGCCGTCATCCATCACCAGCGCATGGTGTTCGGGTAGAGGCAGGAAAGCGCGCAGTGCCTGGTCGAGGGACGGAGCGTAAGAGAGGAGCCCGACCAGCGACTTCAGCGCGAAATCCGCCGCCAGGAAGAGGAGCACCAACCCGATCGCTAGCGACGTGAAGAATTCGACGTTCTTACGCCCGAACGGGTAGTTGTTAGTGGCCGGGCGGCGTGCCACGTAGATGACCGCAAGAACCGCCAGCGCTTCTATGATGTCCGCCAGGTTGTGGTAGCCGTCGCCGGCGATCATGGGACTGTTAATCTGACCGCCCACGCTGATCTTGATGATCGCCTTGACGATGTACATCAAGACCACCAGCCACATCGTAACGAACGGGCTGGCGAGCACTTTTCGCAGTTTGGTAATCATGCTCGCCTCCTGTCCAGAGCAGCAATCGCCAGAAGCGAAATCGGCGATTGCTTGAGGGCCTGGTCGACGTAGCAGCCGACCGTGGTTTTGGAACTGCGGGACATCACGATCAGGCGCGCCGACTCGCGCATACCGCAACGCACTATCCCTTCGACGACGTCTTCGGCGGTCTCGACCACGGACTTCACCTGAAGACCTTGGTCGGTTGCCAGTTTCGTCAAGCGTTCTTTGACGACGATCGCCTCCGGACACATGTGGTCTTCGGGGTTCGTGGACTTGCAGCCCCGGTCGATCCAGGTGGTATGATACAGCACCACCGGCAGTGACAATCCCCGAGCCAGGGCAAAACCACGCTCAGCAGCGAGTACCGCCTCCAGGCTGTCGCCGAACGGCACGACGATCGGACCGCAGCCGCGCTCGCACAGAGTTGTCTCGAGGCGTGGGTACAGCGTGTCCACCTCATCGTACTCAGCCGTCTGTCCATGGTCGATTACGATGCCGGACAAGGGTGTTGGCACGAAGACCACCGACTTGAGGGCGGTCGTCCTGCGCACGTCTTCCACGATGAGCTCACGCTGCCGAGGGAGAAGTGCAACATCGTTGTTAGTCGCAGTGGTCCCGTCGGCCGCGTCCACCGGAGCGATGACGTAAAGCGTCTCTTCGCCGAGGCGGCGAACCAGATCCGCTGCGAACATGACCGAAAGTGCGCCTTTCGACGTCCTTCGGTACACAACTGAAATCGAAATCACGAATCACCTCCTGCGCCCTTCAGCAGTTGAGGCGCAAAACTTTCTTGTTGTGGTAGCTCGACTGCGAGCTTCAGCTCGCGAAGCTCTTCGAGTTGGGTCACCGGCCGATTGCTCATGATGTACTCGCGCACACCAGACTTTCCGCCGTCGGTCATCGTCAGGCCGGAGCCCGTGTAGAGCTCGGAGAGCCTAGCCGTGTGGTACAAGAAACGGCGCACGAACAGTGGCGAACCGTCGCTCGCCAATAGTCTGTCGACCGTAATAAATCGCTCGTCCGTCATTCCATTGACGTCGACCTCCGCAAAGGAGAAGCCCGCCTGTTGCTCGAACGTAGCGAAGCTTGTTTTCCTGAGCGTACTCGCAGTGACGCGTACGATCTCCGCCACCTCGGGATAGTTGGCGATGATACCATCGATGGTGTTACGCCAGTTGGCCACCTTGAGCCAACCTCGAGGACGAGCAAACACAAGAAGGGAGAAGGCAAATCCCTCACCGAGCTTACGCTCGATGTAATCCCGTTTGTATCCGATCGCCAGGAGCATCTCGTAGTAGGACTTGCCGACCAGCTTGCGAAGTGCTCCGGGACCCATCACCATGACCACGCGCCTGTCATGCTCCTCAGCCAGCGCGAGCGGCTTGTCATGGCGCGTCCGCACGATTCTGCCGTAGCAGCCACGAACCGCCACACCGACTCGACCGCGCTGGAAAGCATCGACGAACGTGTCGATTTGCGTCATAGATTCCACCTTTCTCTCCAGCTGTCAACAGTCGAAGGAAGGTCCTCGAACTGGCAGACCGCTGCGGAACTTGTTGGACTGATAGACTCGCTCGAGATACTCGATCTGAGCCGATTCAAACGTGCGTAGCGCCTCTATGCCGAGGAGCCCGACCTTGACCTTGAGGAAGACGTCGATCCGCTCCAGTCCGATTTCGGCGAGCTCAGCCGGACGACCGCAGTCCGGGTCGGCTTTGCGACTGGACTCGGTAATCTCGCTCGGCACTAAGAGCGTGTCACAGAGCTCCATGACCTCCGTCTTCCAGAGTCCGACGATGGGTAGGTACGTCGCCATCCGACTGGGCAGACTGAACGTGCCGAAAACGTCTTCGGTGCGGTTGCGAGTACCGACGAGCCAGCGGTTCTCCACGCGGCAGAGCGACTGGAACTTCGTGAAACGGTCCAGTTCTGCGTAGTCACCCGCAATCGGCTCAATGAAGCGCACCTGACCGGTCCTTGCGAACCACTCTCTGGCGCGCAGCTCTGTCCCCGCGTAAACGGCGACGGTCTTCTCCGGATAGATCCGAGAGAGCAGAACAAATGTCAACGCGCCGTCTGAACCGCCGCTAACCGGCACGAGCAGACCGTTGGCAGCTTTGGCTGTGCGTCGGATCCAGGCATCGAGGACCTCGAGTTTTGTATCCATAAGTCACCCCGGTGGCGAAAAATGAAGGTCGATCCAAACAACGAATCAACCAATGAAACAGCGAGGTTTAATCCCGACTTCCAGACCACCTCGTCAGAAGAAGCGCGTCTTCAACCAGCCCGTACTTCACCAATCCACACCCTGAATGGAGTAAGAATTGAAATGAGAACCGGAGGTTATTTTGGAATCGGCGATCAGTTGCTCGGTTAAATAAACTTGTGTAGCGAGAATCTAACAGACAGAAATAGTCTTTTTCTTCCAAAGGTTGCAGTACCTTGACAAGAAACTTGATTAAGACTGGGTCATGAGGCGCAGGTTTTCAATTCCAATGTTCCAAACGCTCAACTGGTATTGCGATTAGACAGTTACACACTTCGCGCTAACCTATGCGAGTAACTATTCATGCGGTTTTTGGTAAATTACAATATCGTACGTTTTCGCGAGTTAAAAAAGCCGCAGCGATGTTATCTCAAGCTCGAAGGCAGGAATATATTGTCTATCGCATTCTGTGCGGTCGTCACTTAGTACCAGGGAGCGTGTAAGCTGAAGGAATCTGATCAGAAGGTAAACCAAGATAACTACACAGAGGCCGATAAAAAATGGCCGGTGTTACTACGCTCGATCGAGCTTTCCATGGCGGCCAAGGAGTACGCAGAAGCTGAGGTCCTGACTTTGTTCTCACTTGAGCTCATGGAGGAGTACGAGGACACCGACCCCCGGTTAATCCAAACTCTTCAGACCCTATCTCGGATTTACTACGCCACAGAGCGTTATGGTTCCGGTGCACCCGTTTTGAAGAGGCTTATCAAAATCTATACGCGCTTGACCGGCACCAGCAGCGTAGAGACATCCACAATCATGCAAAACATCGCTCTCCTCTACCACTACTGGGGCAAGAAAGATGAGGCTGAACGTTTTTACAAAGAAGCGATCAAAGCTAAGACGGAGCTCCTGGGCGCAAAGGATCCGCAGGTGGTCAAATTGCAGACGCACTACATCAAGTTCTTAGAGGACAATGGGCGCAAAGATGAAGCGCTGAGACTCAAGGAAAAACTGTTGCGCAGGGAAGCCGACACCATGAGCCGCACAGGAAGATGGGAAACGATCACACCCGGTTAACATCGCGCATTAGCGCCTTCGAAAAACTACGCCACATTTCGGACTTTTTCAGAAGCATTACGACTGTTGAAAAACATTTCGAGAAGGATGAAGACGCTGTAGTTACGGGCATCTGTTCACATTGGCGCTGTTGATACTTGGTAAGCAGCACCACGATGCTGCAGTCGAAATCAACCATCGCGAGAAAGTTCAGCATGATTTTACTCAATATCAAATGATGAACTGGAATTGGCTGAACTGGTTCATCAAAAACCGCATGGACACCAGGTAATGGAGATCTTTCTTGCCGTCCCATTTTCTCATAAGGAATGCTTAACCACCTTCAACATTGAATTTGTACCCTTGGGTTGTTTAAGAGAAAAAATGTTTTCTTTTCAGGACTCGGTACCAGTCAAACACGGACATCAACTCGAAGAACACTTCCCAAAACAAAACGTCTCGTAGTTATCCGTGAGACGACTGATACCACCCTGGAAGCGATCGTTTGTCGCCTTGAAACAATCGTTGTCACCTGGCAACGCTTGTTTGTAGCTTGAAACGATCGTTTATTCCCGTTTGCACTGGAGATGCTATTCGTATCTCCGTCACACCCAAGCGCCATTCGAACAGGAGAAATCCATGAGTAGCAAGCGTGATCTCGTCCTTGAAGCCATCGCCAAGGCCGCCAAAGTCTCGAAGGACACCCTCAAGGACGAAACCGACATCGTCAAGGATCTCGGTCTCGACAGCCTCGACATCGTCGAGATGACCATGGAGCTGGAGGAGAAGTCCGGTGTCACCATCCCGGACGGGGAGTTCGCCAAGATCAGCACCATCGGCGAATTGGTGGCCCTGGTCGATCGCTATAGCCAAGACAGCTAACTCCTTCACATGCCACCTTCTGGAAAAAAGCATGCGCGAGCTTGAGAGTGAAGTGGAGCCCTGGTTGGTTCCCCTCGCTCCCGTATTGATTGCGACCGGCGTGCCTGCTTTCCAGAATAGGTGACTGGGGTCAGCGGGCGGACAGCGGTTTAGGGCAAGTCGCTCTAGACCGCTGTTTCCCTTTTCGAGCGTACGCATTCGATGACGGCGTAGGAACGCGGGAGCTTAAGCGCGTTCGAGAGCTTCTCCTTCTCCATACACTCGTCCAGGAAACAGGTGCGTGAAGGTCAGCAATGGCGAGTTTCCACTGTTACGAACAGCTTTGCTGAATGCTTTCTTTTGGTGGAGATCGATTTCTACTACTTCTTATCGTTTCTTTTAAGCGTCTGATACTACTTTTGATACCACTTCAGTTTAGACGCGTCGAGTGCATTGCAAAACCATCGCGCTGGCCATGTCGGCTGGGCTGACATCGTCAGTCTACTTCAAACCGACACTTCTCGCGCTCGGTATCCTCGCCGCCGCCTGGTCGTGGGGCTCTATTTCACGTTCGGGCACTCCGATCTGCTCCCCTCGTTGTAACGAGAGCCCAAATAGAGATAATCTGTTCGTTGCTTCGTCCCAGCCCCTGTCCGAGCGAGTTACAGCCTCAGTTCCAGATCGAGCCCACACAGGTGCAGTTCCGAGTTCGGATACTCAAGCCGCTTACACATAGGGCTATAACTTCGGTTCAGCCGAAGTTATAGCCCTACTGTCGAAAGTCCAAGCCCGCAATAGTCATCGAAAGCGCACTTCGAAGTCGACTAATTGTTCTATGCTTCCGAGCTACTGCTTGTTGACCGATACAGGGTCAAACTCTGTGAAGCGACCAGAGGAAGAACCTCTGTGCTGCCCTTCTTGAGCTGGGACCACAACGTTCATGGGGCGATACTAGGCTTGATGAGGTTCTTGCACTGGAGTCTGAACCTTCAAATCGTCAATGAAATCCTGCGTGGCGTAATGGAGCCTCTTCACATAGAGAAGTTCCCCCTTACGGTAGCGGCCTTCCAGGCTTGGATCGGCGATCACAACCCCTTCCTTTCTTTCGCCGACAGTGACCAAGTTGGAACCTCTGCTAAGCCCTGGATGCTCAGCCGCAACATAGGCATTATCGTAAAACGCCGCTTCGATTATGCCGCCCGCCGCGGGTGCATCGGCAGGGTTGCGATTGGCGAACATGAAGCATGCTTCGATCGGTTCTGCATTTACGTACCAGCCGGGCAATTCATTCTCGGACAGATCGTCAGTCTTCATATCTATAGCAGCAGGTTGAATACCCATACCGTGGTCGTTACCGTAAGCGGGTTTTCCATCAACGCGCAGGATAAGCCCATAAACTTTACCACGCGGCAAGAAGACACAAATGCTGTAGCGCTGCCCTGGCAGGGCCGCCACCCAAGTATTTCCGTCTCTGCCACTCTGCTCA
>CAZISK010000009.1:0-24481 GCA_964541355.1 uncultured Candidatus Obscuribacterales bacterium | reverse complement strand
CAACACCTGGCAGAATGTCTGTCCATCGGCAACGTCGAACGAAATATCCAATTGTGCTTGACCGACCTTTAGATTTTGAATTCTTACCTGCTCAAGCCAGTCGGGTAAACACGGATCGATGATTCGCAAAACTTTGTTTGCGGCATCAGGCTGGAAGTTGGCGCATGCGCTCAACACTTGAAAAATGCTTCCGGCGGCCCAGGCTTGCGGTGAGCAAGAGACAGGATAGTCTATGGGTCTGCTCCAATCTGTTCGTTCGAATCCGCAGAACAACTCGGGCAATCTGAAATCTTGTTGATACTTAGCTACGGCAACCATCGAGGTCATTAGTTTGTGCACATCGCCCACGCGACCAATTTTCCTCAAGCCTTCTGCAATGATGGCGTTATCGTGAGGCCATACAGAGCCATTGTGATAACTCATGGGATTGTAATATGAGGCGTTTGATGACAGTGTTCGCAGTCCCCAACCAGAGTCAAGCTCCTGGGAGAGCAGGCGATCGGCCACCCTCTCAGCTCTTTCCCCGTCCAAAATACCTGACCAGATGCAATGCCCTGCATTTGAGGCTACGACCTTTACTTGCCGTCCTTCTCCGTCTAAGGCCAGGGCAGGAAAGCCCTCGGGCACCATCCAAAAGTCTTTGGCGAAATTTTCCTTGAGCACGTCCGCTTTCAGTTGCAACTTGTTTGCTAATGATGTGTGTCGAAGTATCCGAGCCATGTATGCAATAGCAATGAGAGCAGCATACAGATATCCTTGTGCCTCGCAAAGCGCTATCGGAGGCGTCGCTAGCGCGCCATCAGCGTGGCACACTGAATCGCCAGAATCCTTCCATCCCTGATTTTCCAGTCCCTGGGAGCTTTCTCGTTTGTATGTAATGTAACCAGCACTGCCAAAATTTTCCAACCAGCTTAGCGCTAGTTTGACATTTGGCCAGAGTTTGGATACAAAATCGATGTCGCCAGTCCACTGCAAATATCGGGCCAAGAGCATTGACCACAATGCCGTCGCATCGACCGTTCCATAGTATGGTGTGTGTGGTATCGTGCTCAGTCGCGCCAGTTCCCCCAGGCGCAATTCATGCATAATCTTTCCAGGTCTCTCGGCTCTGAACTCATCTGTCCGAGTGCCCTGATACGCAGCCAGCAACTCGATGCATTCGCGAGCAAGGTCTGGCTGAAAAGGCAACATCTGCCAAGCAGTTATGGCGCTGTCACGCCCGAACACTGCGCAGTACCATGGAATTCCGGCTGCCAGTCCAGGCCCCTTCGGTGTCGGTTGGCGGAGAATAAAAATATCGCGCAGCCCGCGCTCAATAGAGAAGTTGACGATCTCATGCTGAGTAGAGATTTGCGCACCCTGACTCCGCCACTGTGCATACTGCTCATCGACATCCTTGAGAAGAAATTGGAAATTTTTCTCCTTCGTCTTTGAAAATGGCAGGCAGCCGTCACTGCGAGTATAAACTCGGATCTCCAATTCCCATGGCGTTCTTGCGGATAGATTCAGTTGATAGCGCGCCTCACCGTCCACTAGCGAATCCGGCAATTTCTCAAAATCAACAATCGTCTCAAGCAAGCAGTTGTCTAGCCCCTTGTAGGCGAGAAACAAGCGTCGTCCCTCAGAGTCACAAGTGGGAATCATTCGGAGTCCCCTTTCCGGTCGGTTGAGCCCCCTCACCTCAAACATGTCAGCAAAGTCCGATTGACATTTGATGCGCAGTTGAACCGACACGTCTTCCGAGCTGAAATTCTCTACTACGAGTCGTTCACACACACAATTAGAAAGAACGATCTGTCTTTGCACCATCAACTTTTGCTGAGGAAGACTGGCAGTCTGCGGGTTTGTATAGAGAAAACTCCCTGCGTAGCCTTTCTCGACATCAAACGACAATAGCGACAATGCTACATCGTCGAGACTAATCGACCATTGACTCAGATGCCTGGTATCATTGCGGTAATAGCCAAATCCAAGTGTATTGCAATCCGGTATATATGCTTCGCGGTCCAGTACCATGAAGTGGCTGCCGTGCTTAAGCACCAGTCGGGGGTGGGCGGAGTCGGTGAGAACGAAAGGCATTCCCTGACACAGCGGTCTTGAATCTACGACATACTCGGCATGTTTTTCGAATGCTACTCGTGGGTCATTGTCCATATTGTGTATCATCCTGTGCAGATACCCTCAGTCTGCTGGTCTGGTAATTTACTTCGCGTTAGGTATCCGCTGATTTCTGCGCCAAACGTTTTCTTCCCGCCTGCACCAATGTGATCCGCGAATCACTATCTGGAAAAAATCGCACCCCCGCCGGAGATGATTGGTGGGGGGGGGGGAAGGCAACAATACTTAGTGTGACTTCGTTTTTCGTTTCTTGGTTACTTTCGGCTTCTCTACTTTCTTCTCTTCGGGAGCTTGTTCATCGTTCTTGGAAGTGGTTGGTGTTGTCGTTGGCTCCTGTGTCGTGGTCGCTGTAGAGCCGTCATTCTTAGGGGTTGAACTAGGAGAAGAACTGTCTTGTTGCTCACAGTCGCTAACAACGATAACGGTCAGAAGACAAGTAATAAACAGGTTTCTGTCGATCATCTGTCATCCTCAGGTGTTTGCTGTTTCACAGCCATCGAACTCATTGGTGTAGTGCGTGATTTGTATGGTATCGGCGTGTCAAATATTTATCGAGCCATTCTTAGGTTGAAATACTAGCGTTTCAAATGCGTTTCCTTTTCGGAAATCAAGATGTTGTCTGCAATAATTCCTGTACTCAAGGCGACGTGTCAGCTATCTCTGCTGCAGACTGTTCGCCCTCTTGACTCGCTCTGGAAGGAAGCTCCAAACCATCTTCAGCAACAAGCTCATTGTCTACTCCTTCAAGTTCGCTATCGATAGCCGCTCGTAAAGACTGCAGCCCTTCTTCATTTAATGCGCCTTGTTTTGCTAGCTGAACCAGAAAATCTCTGCGAAACTCAAGCAGCTGAACACGCACCTGACGTACGCGCAATTGATCGATCGATACGTTTGTTAATTCAAGATCTTCCAATTTCTCTTCTGCTTCTTTGGCGCGGCTTGCCAAATCCGAACTAACCAGGTCATAAAGATGCGTGGATATCTCGCCCGCCGAGCGCAGCTGTTCAAGCTTTTGCAACTCGGCCCTGTGGGCAAGCAGGACAGCCTTCCAGTTCTGATATTCCTGCAGCTTCTCCTCCTTTGGAATCATTCCAAGCAGTCTCACTAATGGCCCAATCGTGAGGCCTGGAACCAACAGGGTGAACAGAACGACGCCGAAAGTGAGATTGATGATTGCCTCGCGCTCAGGAAAGTTGAGTGGCAAGCTCAGAGCCATGGCCATCACTAGTGCACCACGCAAACCTCCCCACGCAAGGAGATGACGCCAGTGGTCAGGAATGGGCAGGCGCTTAGTGGAGACAAAGGGACATATACCATAAACGACAAGCATGCGAGAAATGATTACGGCCAACACGCCAAAACCTATGAGTTGAGCATGCTTCAATAATAGTGGCACCTGCACTTGTAAGCCGATCAGGAGAAAGAGAAGAGAATTGACGAGGAAGGCAGCATATTCCCAAAACGAATTGACCGCAAGCCTCGTGGTAGGGGACATCCCCGTCCTGCTGCCATAGTTGCCGACTACAATTCCAGCAGCAACGACCGCAATCACGGGAGACACTCCTATGCGCTCAGCGATCAGAAAGGCACCATATGCGGTGACCATAGTAAGCGTAATCTCCAGCAAGTGATCTTCGAATGCACTGGTTATTCTCGACGCAATATATCCGAGTAGTGCTCCCAGCCCAGCACCACCTAAAATGACTAAGAAGAAGCTCATTGAAGCAGCTGGTAACGACCATTGACCGCCAGATAAGATCGACGCCAGTACAAGCCTAAAAAGAACGACTGCTGTACCATCATTGAACAAACTCTCACCTTCGATAATCATAGTGAGCCGTTTATCAATTCCCATTTGCCTGAAAAGAGCAACTACAGAAACCGGATCTGTCGCGGCGACCATTGCACCAAACAGCAAAGCTGTTTGAACATTCATACCTCCCGCAAAATGCAAGATCGAGGCCACTGCAAACATGCAAACGATCACTCCCACCGTCGCAAGTATGCTAATGCACAACCAGTCACGCTTTAATGCTTTAATATCAAGATTCCACGATGCTTCGAACAACAAGGCAGGCAAGAAAATCATTAGCACCAGTTCTGGTGTCATCGAGATTGGAGGTAAAACTCTCGATATTCCAATAATCAGTCCCGTGATGACAAGTGCCACGGCGTAAGGAAGGCGTATCCACTTGATTACCACCGCGGTGGCCGAAGCTACTAGCAGTAGCGCAAGAAGGCAGTCAATCGGCAACGCAGTGTGGGTCGATTCCATGCTATTCCCTATCTTTCAAGCCGCTTATCAAGTCCCGAAGTGCACACACGCGCAGTCCCATCAGTCCTCCTGAGGTTTTAATATAAATGCATCGGAGAAACTTCGCATAGGCGATGCATAAACGAAACTGATTATTGCAGTTTTCCTTTCGTCGTACATCCTGGCGGTTTCTTCTATCGTCTCGGACTGTATGAAAGATGTCGGCAACTCCAGCTGCCATACCGAGTGAATGTGGCGTCTGATGGAGTCCTTCGCCTTGGTTAAAGGTTCAGCCGTTGCCAATCTCCTTCTCTTCTTTTTATCTACGTTGCCGAAGCGTCCTTCCAATGACGCGATGCGATCATGGTTCATGAAGCAAAACAGTTTGCCTAACTTTACTTACTCAAAAATGAAACGCATTCGAAACGCCAGTGGTGTTGACGCATGCGAAACGTGTTTGAAACTGCACAAATCTACGCTAGAAGTTGTACAGCCTAGTCTTTCTTAAAAACGGCGCCAATATCAAGTGAGGTATGTTCCGTGCGAATTCTCTCCTATCGCGGTCCCAGTGCGCCTGGTGGTGTATCTTCTGCGTTGACGCAAGTCTTCGAACAGTATGAACCATCGGAAGATTGGTGGTTTGTGCGCGATGATGCATTGCATTGGAAACAGGGGAGATTAGACGAGATCAGCTATCCTCTTGATGCTGATATTAGGAGAAAACATTATCGTTACTGCAATAACTTTTTGTGGCCGGTGTTGCATGACTTGCCACAATATGCCCATTATGCAGATGAGGAGCGACAGAGCTACAAGACGTTCAACGCTGCGATCGCTTTCCGGCTTAAAGGCAAGGAGAAGGTAAACCATGATAGTTGTTTTGTGAATGACTATCAGTTTGCACTTATCCCAAATCTCTTAAAGCACTCGGTCGATACATTTGTCTTTTGGCACATTCCCTGGCCAAAAAATGTTTTACCGGAACATGCACATGCCATGGCTGAACTGGCAGCAGGACTATTGCACGCAAGAGTAGTCGGGTTTCATACAAGTGAATATTTAGAAAACTTCTTCCATTTTGTTGAGGAGTATCTGCCGCATTTTGACGTACACCCCAGAGAGCGCACAATCACTGTACCTGAGCAAGTTACACGGGGCTCGCACAAAACTCGATTTCTTGTTGCGCCACTGGGCATCAATGCGGCGCGCTGGTACGATATGGCCAGGCTTGGAAGTCTAACCCAGGAGAGTCCCTGGCCACGCGGACTGCCATGTGTTCTGAGTATCGATCGCGCTGACTACACCAAGGGAGTTCGCGAAAGAATTGACGCCATTGATTGTTTTTTCTCAAAACATTCTGAATGGCAAGGAAAGGTTTCCTTCCTCCAACTTGGAACGCGTTCGAGGCAAGGATTGCAAGAATTTGATCGTTACTGGAATGAATGCCAGCACCTTTGTGCGGCTTTGAACTCACGCTTGGGGAGTAAAAATTGGCAGCCCCTGGTTTGGACCGAAACACCCAGATCAGCTGCGGAGTTGGCATCTATGTATCGAAGAGCCGCAGTCATGCTCGTAAGTCCTCTACGCGATGGGCTGAACTTGACGGCCAAAGAATACGTTGCTTGCCAAAATTCCCATCCAGGAGTGCTGGCTCTCTCGCAAGGAGCCGGTGTTTGGACAGAGCTTGGACGAGACTGCGTGCCGATCGAGCCCAATGATCCTACTGCTTTTGCGCAGTCCATAGTTGAATGTTTGCGGATGGATGAAAGCGAAAAGCTACGTCGAGCACAGTCGTTAAGGGAGCGTCTGTCGAGCAACTCGCTTTCCACCTGGTGGCAAACATTTCGGCAGGCATGTAGGTCGACTCAAACGCAGGAATCCCTGGAAAAGGTGTGCAGTTGATGAATACATTGATTCGAGTCGACAACAAGGAGACCAAAGCTCGGATAGAAAATGCGCTCAGGCATCTTCCTGTTGATATCTACTTCGTAGGAACTGATGCGCAAATGCTGTCAATACTAAAGCTGAACTCAATAGATGCGATAGTAATCGGTTTATGTGATGATCAAGCTGTTTTAGATCACTTGAGAATGCTCCGCACTAATGCAACAATGACATCCATACCGATCATCTGTTGTCGAACAGAGCAATCCACCATAACCAATGGCAGCGACAGATTAGAGAAAGCATGCGTAGCCCTCGGGGCCACTAGCTATTTGGACTGGCGCTGTTTTGACAAGGGTGGATTTACAATCGAAATTGAGCATCTGCTCTCCAGAGTCGAGGAAATCAAGTCGGCTAATCGCTAATGAGTATTTGGAATTATGGCTTACATACTTCTAGCTGAAGACGATCAATTCTTATTGGATGGTCTGTCACGAACCCTTCGCCACAACGGACACAAAATCGATCAAGCAAAAAATGGTGTCGATGCCGAAGCTGCAGCATTTACCAACTCGTATGATTTACTCATTCTGGACATCGGGCTGCCACAAAGAGATGGACTGACTGTCCTGGAGAACCTACGCAAGGACGGCAAGTCGTTACCAATCCTCATTTTGACTGCACGCGATACATTTGAGGATCGCATTCATGGACTTGATCTTGGTGCCAACGATTACCTGTGCAAGCCCTTTAACGTTGGCGAGTTGGAGGCTAGAATACGGGCTCTCCTCAGAAAGGACAAGTGGACTAACCGCACCGAGATTCACGCTGGCTCTCTGACCCTAGATACGGTAAGTAACAAATTCTCGATCAACGAGCAGCCGCTTGAGTTGTCACCTAGAGAATATTTGGTACTTGAGCTTCTCTTGCAGAGAAAGGGGCGGGTAGTGTTCAAAAACGATTTGCTTGAACACCTGTCCACTCTAGAACGAGACATGTCCAGCAATGCTCTAGACATCGTCGTGCATCGTCTGAGGAAAAAACTTGATCAATCAGGCTGTGTAATACAGACAGTAAAGGGTCTCGGGTTCATCATCGAGTAAGCAATGAAAAAATCGATCAAACGACATTTGCTTCTCTGGCTTCTCATCCCTTTATTGAGCTTGGCAGTTATTAGCACTATCGCCGCCTACTATCTTGGCGTAGCCTTGGCGCGAAACATATATGACAAACAGCTTTTGAATTCAGCTGATTCCGTAGCTGCAAGGATCAAGGTTCGCCATGATCGTCTTACAGTAGACTTGCCGCCGGCAGCGCTATCCATACTGCGACACAACTATCAGGATGAGTTTTACTTTCAAGTCATATCACCTGATGGAAAGACTATCTCAGGCGATCAATTTCTCCCCTCTCCACCGCCCACCAACGCTGACAGTGAGCCAAGCTTTCGAAGCATCAGCCTAAAGAATCGCGAACTACGTGTAGTATGCCTCTCCGTTCCTACACCAGATTTGTCATTCGATCACGTAGTTATACAAGCTGCCGAGACTCGTAACACACGCAGGGAACTCGCAAATCAAATTACGATGAGCATTTTGTTCGCACAATTAGTGTTGATTGTGTCAGGGTCCGCAGCAATTTGGATTGGGGTCGGACGTGGATTACTTCCCCTTGCTAAAGTCGAGCACGCTGTTGAAGCTAGATCTCCAGGTGATCTGAGTCCACTGCAAGTAGAAGAGCCTGTGGAAATACTCTCTCTCATCAAAGCGCTGAATCGCCTATTTAAGCAGCTCGATAATGACTTAGAACTACAGAAGAGATTCACGTCCAATGCTGCACATCAACTTCGCACGCCACTTGCCGTTCTAGGTACATATTGCGACTTAGCTCGCAAGCTAGTAAAGGATGCTGAAGCGCAAGATGTGCTGTCAGAACTGGAAGCCGGCATTAATCGTATGAGCAAGCTGGTAAATAGGTTGCTAGCTCTGGCCCGCTCAGAGCCGGGTGTAGCAAGCAATAGGTCAGGCGCGGTCATCGATTTGAATTACCTGGCGTCGGTAGTCACAGCCGCTCAAGTTCCCGAGGCAATTCGCAAAAAGATTGAACTGGAATTTCTTTCGGCTTCTGAACCGGCCATAGTGTTTGGCGATCAGGGCGCGCTTGAGGAACTGATGTCGAACCTCATCGAGAACAGCATATTGTACGGACAACCGTCTGGTCATGTGGCCGTAAAAGTCTTAGTACGTGACGGCAAGACGGCATTGACTGTAGAGGATGACGGTCCAGGAATCCTGATCGATGAGCGTGAGCGAGTTTTTGAACGATTCTATCGAATTCCTGGCACTGAGCAGCCTGGTACGGGACTAGGGCTGGCTATCGTTAAGGAGATCGTCGCCGCACATCATGCAACAATCAATGTCGAATCTGGTTCGAATGACAAAGGAACTTCAATAACCATAAGCTTTCCAGCTGCCCTTTCTAGGACACAATTGCTCAATAACAATGGAGAAGAGCTCGTTGAAAGGAATTCGAGATGGAGCTATTTGGCTGAGAAGTTGCTTCGACGTCCTTGAGTTAATTCTCGCTGTGACCAGCACCGGTTCGGTCAGCCTACAATCGCTCACAGCTCTCTCAAGGACGGAAGGCTCAGCCAGCGACAAATCTCTCAGGTTGAACCATGGATTGCCAAAGTACGGCGCGATGGAGATAGACAGGGCACCATCTTGTTCAAATATTTCGTCAGGATTGGCCTGTCCTTGCAGATTTCTAGTGAATCGCGTGACGATTTCCCTTGCGGCAGTTTTATTGCCGGCACTGGCCAACCTGATCGCTCTCTCCACACATGCATTGAATTCGCTTCCGGTACCGGATACGGTGACATGAACGACTTTGTGGCTGACCTTTCGAGGATAACCTGTTATGTTGACGTCTTTCAGCCGCAACGTAAACAAATCATTAGCATTCTCAATCGACAAGGAACTAGGTCGCTTGATTCCATTCTTGAGTGACGCGATCAATTGTTCTACAGTAAATCCAAGGTTTTCCGAAATCTCCTTATCCGCACCTGCTCTGTCTAAATTTTCGATTCAGCCTTTGTCTTGTCCGAAACTCCCTGAGCCTCACAAGATCTGTGAAGCGCGACATTGGCAACCAGTCCAATTGCCAGACAAAGGTCGAAGGTTATTGCAAATTCTTGGTTTGTGTTTCTTCATTGGATAGACGTCCTCGATGCTCTTCAGTATCCCTAGATCGTTCGCGTTAACCACGCGAAGTCAAGCTCTCGGCAGTAAGGCAGCGTCGATTTCAGTTTCGTCTGTGACAAGCCTCATCAAGAATTCCTCTTGAAGCAGTGGAGCTAGACTCGCCCCCAGTGCTTCACTATGCTGCTGCGAGTTATTAAAACTCACATTGCAATTACGCAGATTGGCAGGGAAAGCATATCTGCTCAAGCCAGATTTCAGCGAATCTATTAACAGTGGACCGGCAGCCACAAGCTTACCTGTTACTATGACATCGGTTGGGGCAATGATATTGATAGCACTGGCAACTCCATAAGCAATAGCGCTGCCTGCGTCTGCGAGCGCCTTTTGGCAATTAATGTCTCCATCGATCGCGGCAGAGATCACATCATCTATCTGCTCGACTGCAGCACCGTTCGATTGACATCGCGAGACAATCTCATCTATTCCGGCCAGAGTATTGATGCATCCGCGTCGTCGGCAACGGCACTCCCCCTCAAAACCCGGAATGCAAATATGGCCAAGCTCACCAGCCAGTCCTTGATTCCCTCTACTCAACTTTGAATCTTGTATGAGCGCCGAGCGCACTTCTCGTCCAAGCCTGACAATAAATGCATCCTTACTGTACTTTGCGGCACCGAGGCGGCTTTCAGCAATAGCGGACATATTCGTATTAGAATCAATTACGGCCTCACATCTCAGTTTCTGAAGAAGCCGCACGCGCAAATTCTCAAGATCCAAGTTCATTCCATTTAGCATAGATTTCGCCGCAGCCGATACCGGTCCAGGTATAGCCAATCCCAAACCGACTACGTCCTTTGAATTCATGTTTTGCTCGGTCATCAATGAGTCTAACTCTGAAAGAAGCAACGAAAACACTGATTCTAGAACAATTTTCCGAGAGTACCTTTTGCTACGAACCGCAAGGATATTGCCGTCAAGATCGCACATCGCGACTTCCAATCTGTCGTCATCTAGGCTTATACCGACTGAGACCCGCGCCCCGGTATTAAAGACTAATCCGACAGGCCGGCGCCCTCGACTCGATGTTTTTGATCCCGTCTCCTCCAAAACAGCTCTCTGAACCAACTCATCTACGATGCTGGATACTGTAGACTTTGCAAGATCGCAAGCCCTTGCCACGTCAGCCCGGCTCAACCCCGGTTGCTGACGTACCGTCTGGACGATGCTCAGAGCATTTCTCTTGCGCATTTCCATAAAGCTCGAACTAAGCATCAAATGTCTCCCTTCGTTGTGATCCGCTCAGTCACGCAGAACCAGCTTTCCTACTTGGACTCTTTGAAATTCAATGTTTGATTGACTATTGCAGCGTCAGGCGGCCGTGTGCGCAGCAAACTTCTTCAGCAATGTGTTCATTTGCTCCATTTCGTCCTCCGGCACATGCTTTCGCAGTTCTTGAAACAATTCTTTCTCCGCAAAGTCAATGTGTTCGAGAACACGCTCAAGCAGTTGTTCCAGCGCAAGGCGAAGGTCCTGCTCATCAACTTGCCGCACTAATAGGGCATCGAGTGCATTCACAATTCTACTTTGATCGTCCGTACACTTTTCCAGCACGTTTCGTAAAAGCGGCTCTGTGTGATCAGAGTTTTGAATCAATTCCAGACAACATTTGTGTTGTCGATTGAAATGCCTGCGAATACTGTCAAAAGCATCAATAACTTCATCAAAGATGGTGTCATGCGAAAAGTTTGACTGGTGTTCCAGCAGTTTTTCGAGCCTGCCGACGACTAATGAATGATCTTCCTCCAGGAAATCAAATATAGTTGACATCCTTGGCGCTGCCTTCTCTCGAAGTAATCTCAGAGTCCGCTTTGCACGGTCTGCCACATATGGATTTGCATCTTCAGTCAATTCCTTTAACAAGCGCACTGAAAGATAACTCGCAGAAGCGAGTCTGTATCGTACGTCGACACTATCGTCATAGATCAATTTTGCGATGATAGAGGAATCAGTTGATCGATTCATCCCAACCGCCATGCGGACCTGAGAATCTAGATCGGAAGCCATTTCCAGCAATAGATCTGCTGGCGCTCCAGGATTTTCGGCTACTCTTCTGCGCACAGCTGCCACACCGGATTTGCCGAGGCATCGAAGTTCTGCCTCCGAAGTATCCACGGCACCTGCCGAAATGTAGTCCTTTTGAATTCTCATTTGCGTGCTCATGTTCAATCCTCCTAATTCTTGAATTCGCGCCCAGATCGACAGAGCCGACCAACACAGCTTTTGCCATCTCACAGATTCTCAGTTCAAGTCATCCGCGAACTTTGCACTGGGTTGCAACACCGACATGGATCTGCAATAAGACTGCTTGCGCACATGCTCTCTCAATGAAGCACGCTCATGCTCGGCTAAATTATTACGACTACTTCCCAATCGCTCTTTCGATCTGCTTGCATTGCGTCTGCTGGCACTTGGTGTCGAAGCTGGGGAATTCACTTTTTTTTGTTTCGCATGCAGTACGTCCTCATACTCAAATATGCCATGTTCAGCCATCAGTCCCGGGTACACTTGCTCAGCTTCTCCTCGAATGAGCCGCCTACCGTCCGATGTAGTCATCATCGCGTACCACATCTGACCACCATCAAAAGACTCGAGATCATAAATCCCGAACCACTCATCAAAACCGTGCGCCTGGCAATATTTGGATTTCAGCGCTGCGAGCTCTTTCTTGAGACTTGCAGATTCCTTTCGTCGCATGTCGTAGCCGATGAGCACTCCCAGGGCGGTGCAAACTGTCAACAAATTCCCCGTCAAAAAGAACGCTTCCACTTTGCGTGCTCCTTTTCACCAAGCCAGTCAACCGATCGCCCGGCTTAGCCCACCTACCTACCATTTCAGTCTAGCAGCAATTAGTTCGTTTGTCAAACAAACTAATTCTCAAGCGCCGGAAAGCTCCAACCTGCGATAATTTCTTTCTGTCTACCAATCAGAAAGAAGGCGGAATCTGTGACCCCTGCGTTTTTCCCACACGTCGAAGAGCCACGCCTTGACGCCTTACAGACGCGCCTTGAGTCTATAAGCCGCTTGTCAGCTGATTTTCTAGTTTTGCTTGCCTGCTCTACAGTAATTGCAACATTTGGGCTCTTCCAGAACAGCGCTGCTGTGATCATAGGCGCCATGATTATTGCGCCCCTTATGCGCCCACTGGTTGCTTTATCTCTGTCAACTCTCACCGCCGATACACGATTATTGACGCGCGCCGTTGTCACCCTCATTGTCGGAACGCTCCTGGGCCTGTCCATTTCAGCTGCTATGGCAGCGTTTCTTCGATCTTTAGAACTTACTCCAGAGATCTTGGGCCGTACTCACCCAACGTTGCTTGACCTCGGTGTAGCGCTTTTTGCGGGGGCCATCGGCGCCTACTGTCAGGCTAATGAAAAACTCGCCGACACACTTGCCGGAGTGGCAATTGCAGTGGCTTTGGTGCCTCCTTTGAGTGTGATCGGCATAGGCCTAGCGTTTAACTCCGTGCCGATCTGGTCTGGCGCTGCGCTTCTCTACGCTACAAACCTTGTTGGTATAACCTTCGCCGGAGCATTAGTATTTTTGGTGATGGGTTTTACGCCACTTAAACAGGCAAAGAAGGGGCTGGCAATCTCGGCAGCAGTCGCCACATTACTATTTGTCCCTCTTGCTCTCAGCATGCGCGAACTTGTTTTGGAGAACCAGATCAGTGCAAGCATTAAGACTCTACTGAAAGAGAAGACCCTAACCTTTCGCGGTGTTCAGCTGCACGATGTACAGGTCAAGCGATTCCGAACACCAATGAGTGTTATAGCCACAGTGCTGGCTACCGACGAACCAATTACGACTCACCAGGTAAAGCTTGTACAAGACTTTCTTGCTAGAGAGATGGGCTCGCCAGTGGAGTTTCGTTTACGCATAATTCCATCTACAGAATTAACAGCAGTCGATGTAGTAAGCGAACCTGAAGCAAACACTACCGCACCACCCACAGTGCCAAGCCCTAGCGTAATTCTTCCGACACCAGAACAATGGTCTGAAATTGAACAGCCGAATTCTGCCGAAAAGAAGGCAAAAATACAGGAGACTGACAGTCCTGACTTCGAAAACCAAGCACCAAGTTCGTCCCAACCCGTGATCACGCCTCCACCGAGCAACGCGCCCGAGCCCAGTCCATAACATTCAAATAGGCTCTGTGGTCAACTTGAACATTTCTAAGACTCGCTCAGCCCAGATCAAATTTTGCTCGGCTTCATGCTGGCAGATGCTATGCAAAGATTTGGAGGCGCGCAAGCCTTTGTAAACGAGCTGCCTGCAATAGGCCGCTATACCTTCAGCCGAGAAGAAATCGAGCAAAGATTTGAGAGGTCAGATGCAGCAATTAAGCTAGCGCTAAATCGGCTTCAAAAGAAGGGAAAACATTCAATGATGATCTTTGTTTAGAGGTTCAGGGGCCAGAAAACAGTCAATGCGATCTTCCTTCCGACCACTGCGCTCTTGCTTGGCATCAGACACGGCATGGACTGGGACCATGTTGCTGCCATTATGGACATTGTCAGTGCCAGTCCTGCCCCATCCCCCACAAAGGCTGTCCCTTCTTCTTTCGCCACCTCTCGTAGAGCTATTTCTCGAACCCATTTACTGAATGACGATTGCGACAAGTTATTTTTGATGCAATACTGCCGCTTACTAAGACAACTCCTTTTCCAGTCCTCGATGTGCCTTCTCCAATACAATTCTTTTTTGTTATCGCTTACCCATCTCTGCCTCGCGGCATCCCTGCGAATTTCTAACCTGGTTCTCTGCACAACTTCCACCATTCGAAGCTGACGGCAAAATCATGCACTCAAAATTTGCGTCACGCAAGCCACCGGACGGACACCGTGTTCTCATTCATGTGCGATCTTCGTTTCAGCAAACCGGGCGCATTTATCTCAATGACGTCGCCGGTGGAGTACGGAAAATGAATTGACTCTGACTTTGGCATGCACATCCGATCTGGTCCAAAGTAGTTCGTAGTAGCTCTGAAAAATGAAATATCCTGTCGAATAATTTTAGCGAGTCGCCCTTGCATTGCCCTTACAAGTGGAGGATGGATCCGTAAACCTATGGGCGATGAGGGATTTGAACCCCCGACCTTCACGGTGTGATGTTTTTAGGCAAATTTAGAAAGTTTTAGAAAGACAGAGGACACCAACTGTAGTATCACCAGGATACACCACCCCAAATATCTCTCCGTCCCAAAGCACCAAAAACAATTTTTGGCATCCCGAAACCGCCTGATCAAGTTGGCGCAGTCAGGGGTTTTCCGAAATCGCTCACAATCGAAGTCGCACCTTGAAAGCAGTCTGTCGCCGACGAAGTTCTCGGCGCATTGTGATAGGCGTTAGACCGGTGGAGGAACCGATTCCAGCCATGGCCTCGGGTCGTTTTTCTTGAATCCATCCATCTCGTAACCCGCCTTTGCGAGCTCTTCCTTGAATGTTTCTGGATTGTCAGCAGCTTCGATCATAGTTTTGGCGACGACGCCTAAAGCAGCCTCCCAGGCGTCTTTCATTGCCGGCGTCCATTCACCTTCTTTGCTCAAATGTTCCGCTAACACGGCTACCAAGTTCTCTCCAACGGCATCGTAGTGAGCATTTTCTGTTTTGTATTTTAGATGTCTGATGCCCATAGCGTGCAGGTAAGGCAAGAGTCGATCCGGTTGTTCCACGCCAGCAACAATAGATCCTAAAGATGCCATCAGTTTTTTGTGTTGCTCTTCGGGTGGCGTGTGAAAGAGCGGTTTTACTGACGGATATTTTTCGAAAAGACGTTTGTAGAAACTCATTCCTAAATCCGTAGTGCCGCCATTCTCGTGCTTGGCACGTTCGAAAGTTTTTCTCAGTAACGCAACATCAAGTGACATAGTTAGCTCCTTGTTGATTGTTCTCCAAAGTCTAACATTCAATTCAAGCCTTCAGAGATTCTAAAGGCTGATTGCCATGAGGCTTGATTACCACCTTTCCGGAAATTCATCGGTCTGGTTCAATCTACCGAGGCTTTTTCTGCGAAGGCCAAGACGTGCCCATCTAGGTCTAGACTATAGGCAACCGAATCCCCCCAATCCCTTTTTTAAGATTGCTCAATTCGATAGCGCCGTTTTCTAGAGCTATTTTGTGATAAGCAGACGCTCCCTCTACACAGAGATACAGCTCCGCTCGTGGAATACCACTGCCTGACGACGGATCGGGCAGCGCTGTTCCGAGGAGTGTCTTGATGCCAGAGATTGGCATTAACCCGAGAATACAAGAATCACTTAGGCAAAACTCAGTCATCATCTACGTGCAATGATGGTTCCATGCCGAGTACGCGTTGGTAGAAAGTCTTGCTCAATTGCTGTCGTTCCATATGCGCTTGCATATTTCAAACTCCCCTTTCTGAATGAGAACTCTCCCGCCAAAGCTATCAGCGCTGTGGGCGGCTCGACACAATCCAATCGTATCCTCTAATATCGGCATGGGTGTACGACGTGTTGTTCCAGCCGTTTATGCCCGCCGATTTCGGCAACTAAAAAACTAATATCAGGTCACGCTCATGGTGCTACGAGTCAAAGGGAGAAGTGTGGCTAGTTGAAAAACAATTCGGGAATCACAACCCCAAAGTATGCAGCATTTAAGGAGATGAAACTAGAAGGCAAATGTGATCCGGACTTTGCGCATCGCCAATTTGAGTATCTGAACAACCGAAAGCTGGGCCGGTCGAAGCCTAGAGGGATCAAACAGGTCCACCGCACAACTTCCGTCACAATCATTCTTAAGATTGATTGTTTGCGTTCAGTTCCGGGCGTATTATAGATATAAAGGTCCAGATATCTACCAACAAAGAGGACGCAGCCATGAAAATCGGTAAAACCATCTGTACGGTTTGCAACTACATTTATGACGAAGCCCTGGGCGAAACTAGGCAAGACATTCCTCCGGCGCTGAAGTTCGATGATCTTTCCGATGAATGGCGTTGCCCTGACTGCGACTCAGCAAAGTCCATGTTCCAACCATGCTCGTGCGTGAGTCTTTCAATATATGAGCAGACGTGCGTTGTTCATCGCGAGGAGCAAAATGTCCTCATATCGAAGGAAGCTTCGCGCACTGTGAGCAAAGCCACGCCAGTAGGGCAGTTGGTTGCACAACGACCAGCGCGAGCTTGTATCCTTGAGGCACACGGAATCGACTACTGTTGTGGCGGCAAGGCAACCCTTGAAGAAGCATGCCGGAAGAAAGGCATACGCGTGGAAGATGTCCTGGAAAAGCTGCTCGCAGCCGACCCAAAAGAAGCACCAAATGAACTTGATTGGACGACCGCGAAGCTAAAGGATCTGGTAGATCACATCGTAACGGAATACCACGAGCCATTGCGGAAAGAATTGGAGCGAGTCGCTCAACTTGTTGAAAAAGTGGCCCGCGTTCATGGTGATAATCATCCGGAAATGGTTCAGGTAAAAGACGTGTTCAATCGCTTCAAAGCACAGCTAGAGCTGCACATGCAAAAAGAGGAGATGGTTCTGTTTCCTGGCATGGTGAGCATGGAGACAACTGGGAGCCCGCAGATTTTCGGCTGTGGCGGCGGAATCGAACATCCGATTGATGTTATGAGTCAAGAACATGATGAAGCCGGAGAAGCGCTTTGTGCAATGCGCGAGCTCACAAACAATTACACTCCACCGGAAGATGCATGCAGCTCCTTCAAAGTGTTGCTCTACTCTCTAATGCAAATCGAGTCGGAAATGCACCAGCATGTTCACAAGGAAAACAACATATTGTTTCCCCGCGCTCTTGCGCTTCAGAAACCCGCGGCATCGTGCCGATAAGACATAAGTCATGGGCAGTGCAGTTACGCAGAAGGAGATTCCAGATGATATCCCAGACCGCCGAATATGCTCTTAGAGCCATCGTGTTTCTAGCCATGAACCCGGGCTTTGCCTTCACGACGCAGCAGATAGCTCAGACAACAAAAGTTCCATCAGCATATCTGTCCAAAGTGCTCAAATCTCTGGTGAGGGCAGGGCTAGTGCAATCTCAGCGAGGACTGGGCGGGGGATTCGTTTTGACAAAGTCGGCAGAGGATCTGAATATTTTAGAAATCCTGAATGCAGTCGACCCGATTCAACGAATCCGTAGTTGCCCGCTTGGACTTAAGGCACACGGCACTGTGCTATGTGCACTACATAAGCGTCTGGACGATGCGACCGCGATTATCGAAAAGAGTTTTGCCGACACTACTATTGCGGAATTGCTCGCACGTCCAACAGCATCAATTCCGTTGTATGAATTTCCGCCCGGCAAACGCGACTCTGCTTGCGCTTGTGGGTGACTTTAGAACTCAGTTGATAAGGTATAGAACAATGATTATTACACGCAATACAACAGTAAAAGAAATTATGGAAGCGCGACCGGACGCTACAAGCGTTTTCCTGAAATACGGTGTTGACGTTCCGTTGGAATGCGATGAGAGTATTCAGGACTGCGATCTGGAGCTGTGTGACAGCATGTGCCACATCGATGATATTGACGCACTTGTATGCGATCTTGAAAAGTTTTTCGATACTCCGGTCGGTAACTAGGTATCGTTAGTGGTGCTGCTAAGACGACAGCACGCAAGTGCTAAAGCAATATCACGGGTTCAGATCCCCGGCGAGCACAGGACAAAATCGCGATGATGAAAACAGAATCAACGAAACCATTTGTAGCCATAAGTTTACGAAACACTGAGTTATTTGGCAGTTTCAAAACTCAGTTTCCGTCAGAAATCATCATTCCGGTCGATGCGAGCCTTGGTAGGATGGAACAGACTAAATTTAGATTCTTCTCGGATTGAAAAGACTATGAATACGGCGCCACGAAGTGATGGAGATCTTACTTGTCCAATTACTTCCGTCTTGAATTTGATCAGCGCCAAGTGGACAGTGCAAATTCTTCGAGAACTGGCGATCGGGCCGGTGCGCACCAGACGTTTTCTCAAGGTCATTCCAGGACTGAGCATGAAGTCACTGCAAGAGCGCCTCAAGGCACTCCAAGCATCAGGCATGATTACAAGACAAGAGTTTGACGAAAAGATTCCACGCGTCGAACACACCATAACTGAACGTGGTAGACGGTTGTTTTCAGTAATGACCGCTCTGAAGGACATCGAATCCGAACTTACTCCCGTCACTTGCCAGTGCTCCCTGGAAGGAAATTCTGAAGCGGAAATGGATTGTCCCATGCGCCGAGGCGCGCCCTAAATGTTAACCGACAGCTGACTGAAGCTCGTTAATTCGGCTAGACCAATCCCGATAAATGGTTTAGGTCAACAAAGCAAAACGGCTGCGCCCTTTGCTTTGCTGGCTCTTAGAGAGTCCTTCTTGGCGCTGCCGTTTTGCTTTCAATCTGCTGTTAGGAATTCGATGTTCCCTATCTATATCTTTAATTTTTGCAGCATTTTTGAATGTTTTCATCAGTCCCAGGAATGAGAACCTGGAGGTGACCAACTCAGAAAATCTGAGACAATGAGTCACGAAAGGTCCATTATTCAGGCGTGAGCTAGAGGTTGGTAGGTATGAAAAGAAATTTGCCGTCAAGGTTTCTCAATTTCCAAAAGTCTTATCCTGAGCTGTTTTCTGCCTATGAGGCGCTGGGTAAACAGGCTACCTCCGCCGGTCCTCTTGACAGAAAGCAAATCGCATTGGTCAAGTTAGGCATCGCGGCTGGCGCCCGCATGGAGGGCGCCGTTCATTCACACTGCCGCCGAGCACTGGAGGCAGGAGCAACACCGGATGAAGTTCGTCACGTTATTTTGCTGACGGTTACGACGCTGGGCTTCCCTTCGATGATGGCGTGCCTGTCATGGGCAGATGAAATACTTGATACTGCATGTACTGACAAGGAAGAAGACTAACCAGCACCTGCCACTCCGAGCATGAAGATGGCACTTGTTTACAAAAAGTGCTATACATTTGTGAGCGAATGTGACAATCGGTCGCCATCAGATTTGGTGGCATAATCTAGCGGCTCGTGCGGGATTGGTGCTCTGCAAAGCGGCGTGAGATCCGGTCACTTCAGGGTAACCAGTAGGTATCCTAGATCTGCACTGCTACACTCTCCACAAAGTCAAGTCGAAAGAAGTTCAAAAGTACAGTATCAACGCCATTGCCGCGTAACAAAACAAATGGATCTCTGAGTCGGTCATTTTTGACATAAGAAAATCCAAAGGAAAAACAATTATGAAGAATCCAGTTTTAATTCAAGGAGGGATGGGCGTCGGAGTATCAAACTGGCGGCTGGCACGTGCAGTCTCTCAAGAGGGACAACTTGGAGTGGTGTCCGGAACAATTCTCGATAATGTGTTCGCACGCAGACTGCAGGATGGAGATCCGGGTGGACACATGCAACGCGCATGCCAGCAATTTCCGGTAAGAAGCATAGCCAACAGGGTCTTTGAAAAATACTATTGTGCCGGCGGAAAGGAAAAGACGGAGCCATATGTCAGTGTCCCGATGATTGGGATCCATCCATCGAGAGCGTTGCTCGAACTGATTATCATTGCCAACTTTGCTGAAGTGTTCCTTGCTAAAGAAGGTCATGAGGGGCTTGTCGGAATCAATTACCTCGAGAAAATTCAACTTCCCCATCTCGCCTCCATATATGGTGCAATGCTCGCCGGGGTCGATTATGTATTGATGGGTGCTGGTATTCCTAAGGCCATACCAGGCGTGCTCGACCGTCTCAGCGAACATCGTGAAGTAAAATTGAAACTCGATGTTCTGACCGATCCTGGCGTTGAGAGCCAAGAACAAACATTTCTTACGTTTGATCCAAACGAAATAATTCCTGGTGGCAGCGCGCTCAAACGACCGCAATTCATTGCCATTGTTTCTTCGCATACGTTGGCAGCTAACCTTGCAAAGAAGTCATCAGGCCGAGTCGACGGTTTCGTTATTGAAAATCACAAAGCCGGTGGCCACAACGCTCCACCTCGAGGTCCGATGCAGTTGTCTGGAACAGGAGAGCCTATTTACGGTCCACGCGACGAAGCCGACCTCTGCGAGTTAAGCAAACTGGGATTGCCATTCTGGTTGGCGGGATGCTACGGGAGTCCTGAAAAGCTCCAAGAAGCTCTGGCAGCCGGGGCAACCGGTATACAGGTTGGCACTCCATTTGCGTTTTGCGAAGAATCAGGAATTGCACAGGGCATCAAAGACAAAACGCTTCAAAAAGTGATTGACGGATCAATTACTGTCTATACGGATCCATCAGCATCGTCATCCGGCTACCCATTCAAGATCTTAGAATTGGATGAATCATTGTCGAGTGAAACTGTCTACGAGAGCCGCCCTCGTGTGTGCGATCTTGGATATCTACGGGCCGCCTACAATAAGCCGGACGGTTCAATTGGTTTTAGATGCCCGGGCGAACCACAAGAAGACTACGTCAAAAAGGGGGGCGATCTCAAGGATACAAAGGATCGCAAGTGCTTGTGTAACGCACTATTGTCAACAATTGATCTAGCCCAGACCAGACGCTCGGGTTTTATAGAGCCGGCGCTCGTTACAGCAGGCGACCATATACCTGAGCTTAAGGTGTTTTTACAAGAAGGACACACACACTACTCAGCAAAGACGGTGATTAAGAATATACTAGGTCCACTTGCTTCAAATGAGTTCGATAAAACCGATAGAGAATCTCGAACCCCTGTGCTAGCGCTCGCCAGGCCATGCGACCAAGATTGAACGACATTGCTTAGGGCATTCGACAAGAAGGGATTCTGGGAGTATTCAGGGATAAATCTCGATTCTGCATGATGCACGGTAATGCCGCCTATTCGCGGACGGAAGAAGGATTTATGCTCACGCATATAATTCTCTATGTAAAAGATCAAGCACTGAGCGCGGATTTCTATGCGTTTGTTCTGGACATGCAGCCCTCATTGAATGTTCCAGGCATGACTGAATTCAAGCTCAGCGAAACATGCGTGCTTGGACTGATGCCGGAAGACGGAATAAAAAGACTGCTCGGTTCTAATTTGCCGGATCCAGCCACCGCAGGCGGTGTCCCACGTGCAGAAGTTTACATGATTATCAAGGATGCTCGTAGTTACCACGCTCGGGCACTACAAAAAGGTGCAATAGAATTGAGTGGCTTGGCATTGCGCAATTGGGGGCAGGTGGTGGCCTATTCTCTTGACCGCGACGGACATGTACTGGCGTTCGCCGAATTATCAGCAAGCGGGTAATACCAACGTTTATCAGAAAGCGCCACCACTTGTCATTTGGACAAGCTGTTCTGTCATCAGGGCTTGCACTGAACGTCGCATATCGACCGGGTTCCCCTGAAATGAGGCCGGCATCATAGGCGGCAAGATTCGCACCGTCATATCGGCTGCAAAGTTTAAAACACGCGCACGTTTGGCTAGAACTTGTCTTGTTCCGGCAATTACAACCGGCAAAACTGGAACATTGCATTCTACGGAGAGCCGAAATGGTCCATCGCGAAACTTACTAATTTCGCCATCCTCGGAGCGAGTACCTTCTGGAAAGATCAAAATAGAAACGTTTTGATTCAGCCAAGCTTTGCACTCGGACATCATTTCTTTGATACTTTTGAGGTCGCCGCGCTTGATCGGCACATCGCCGTTTATCTTCATGATCAATCCAAAAATTGGAACCGTCATCAATGATTCCTTCACGACCCAGCGGAAATGATGTCTAAGTCCTGACAAAATGAATATGTCTGCCAGAGATTGATGGTTGGCCACAATCACATAAGTGTTTCCATCCGTCAGATTTTCGAGGCCCTCGAAGCGACACTTCCAGAAAGGGTTGATTCTCAAGAAATGAAACCCCCACCCAATCGTCAGCTTGTGAAGGTATTTCTTTTTCGTCGCCAACAAGATATCAATGGGATAAAGAACAGCCAGAGGAAAGAGCAAGAGTGCCGCTGTCGTAAAGAAGTAGATAAAATAGACAAATGACAGAATGTAAGCCATTGCTCACCCTTACAGAGATTCCGCATCAAAATAACATCATTTGCTCTAGTTAGACATGAGGTTACAGAAGAGTAACCATGGCAATTGATGAGAAAGAAATCGACCAGAATACGCGTCAAACGGCCTGACGTCTGACCAGCAATCCATCCAGATAGAACAAAACATCAAGAACCCGATGAATCAAATCGTCAAATTCTCGAACTACAAAACTTTGCGTGCAGTCATCTTCCGGCATCGCGAAACGCAACCACAGAGATGTACCAGTAGTGCTTTTCTGTGCGATTGCGATGAGAATGATTTCTGAAGAATCTATCGCTTCATTTTTCAATTTGAATGAAACGATCAGTTGATCGCCTGTGCTCCGCTCACGTCCATCCACGCAAAGCTGCCAGTAGGGATACTCAAGCACCAACTTATCTACGAGCTTCAAAATTTCATTGACAGTAAGGTTGCATAAGTCATAGCGCTCTGGTTTGTCAACGGCATCGAGCCGCTTGCAGAGACGAAAACAGGATTTACATCGCTCATCCATTTAAAAACATTTCATCATTTCTTTTGCCGCATCTTCCAATGGCATCAACAGACCTGTTGGTCCGCCACCAGAGATGCTGCCACCAGACTGCAAGGACTGGATGAATGCAGTCCTCACGCTGACTGCTTAATGACCCAAATTCTAGCTCGCCTTACCAAAACCGTCATGAGCCATTAGGATGAGCACCTTTTGGTAACTAGCTGAAAATTGATTTTGCCCATCATATGCTTTACCAAGACGCATACCTTGTTCGGCCCAGCGAATGATGTCAATTGCTTCTTCTGGACCATGACTAAAGAGTTTTGAATCTGACAGACTTAACCGATTACCAAATCTTGGAGACACGTTTCGATGACACTTTCTCTAACAGCCGCACCACTGGTGGTGTCAGCTCTCTCTCTTGCGATTCTGATGGGCAGCATGCCGGTCCATGCCCAGGTAGACTCTTCGCGACTAACAACATTGCCCCAAGAAATATCGAATCTGCCGCTGGTCAGTCGGGAGCCTGCCAAAGGTTCCGGCGCCTCAGTTGAAAACGCAACCGGAAGTTCAGTGGGTCAAGAGCAATCAACCCCTCAGATAACAAGTCCACTTGAACAAGAGTCGACCAAAGCTCCGAATTCTTCCGATATAGCCTCGAACACTGAGAATGAAAGCAATGCGGACAGCTCTCTTTTGGGCAAGCTGCGCATCTCATACGACACTCCGCCTGCCGATTTTCCTGCTCTGAGATTGGCACCTGATGCAACTTCACGAATTGTCGCTCTTACCAACGAAGCACTCCTAAAGGAGATTGAGCTAATAAAGCTGAACACGAATTTCAGAATGAGTACCACAGATAAGGGGCGAGCCAAGCCATGGCGCGTGTTTTTATACAACATGGCAGGTTCGGCAGTTGCTACTGCCGGTATCACAACGATTGCAGCCGAGCGCTGGCGCACGTGGCAAAGACCGACTACCGCCAGCAGGAATACCCTGCAGGCGGGACCGACCATGCTATTGATCAGTCATTCGATAATGACTGGCGGAGTCTTACTTGAAGCAGCGCTTGACTTAATCAACGACCACAAACAACACACAAAGGGTCTCGACGCGAAGTCCACTAAAAGGCGTGCAATCGAGCTTCGGGATGCAATAGACCAAAAACTTGCTGAGCGCGATTCTGTTTTGACCAGCCTTTCCGAACAGGATAGGGCGATCGCTATCGCGGAAGGAGTAGTCTTAAAAGATATCCGCAACCTGGCCCTGGCAGAATACGCACAATTTCATGTCCGATCAGCAAAGCGAAAAGCTGCACGAAATTTTTCCTACCTGAATGGATTCTCAGCAGCCACGACAGGAGGATATCTTGGTTCGCTGTGTGGACTTCTGGCAGTTGCCGAAAGAAATCCCAGATTAGCCGGTCCGGCTGGAATAGGCTTCACCATATCTGGTGCTAACATTGCAACCGGTCCACTCTTAGGTCGAGCA